>CAYWZD010000035.1:0-17471 GCA_964462755.1 uncultured Victivallales bacterium
GTTTCCGATTTTCTGTTCGAGCCGGAGGAGACGTGCGTCTTCCGGAAAAGTGATCGCCATTCTTCCGACAGGGATCAGCGACGGACGGGCGGGCTGTCCGGGGACATTTTCCGTGTCGGTGGCGAAGATGTCGCGGATGGCCTTCGCATCCTTTGCCTGAAGCGCGGCAAAGATGTTGGCATAGGACTGTTTCGGACTCCATGTCATCCCGCCGCGATGGTCCCACAGATCGGCGCAGCCGAAGGTGATGTTGAGCAGGTTGCCTTCCCCCCAGACCATCAGTCCAAGACGGCTGTTTCCAAGAAAGCCTCCGCTGAGGCCGGTTTTAAACGGAAAATCGCGAACCATCGTTTTCTGATTCAGATTCATTTTTCTATCCCCTGCTCCCTTTTACTGGAAATCCGGTTCTGCAAGCATGAAAAAGTACAATGAAAAAAGATAATCCGCGCCGGAGGCTTCGTCAAACGGTTTTTTATGAATAAAGCGGGATTTAATATGAAGAATGCATTTCCCGCCATTCCGTGTTATTCCACCGTAACGCTTTTCGCAAGGTTGCGCGGCTGGTCGATCTCGCAGCCGCGGGCCTTGGCGAAGTAGTAGGCGAAGAGCTGGAGCGCCACAACCGTAGTGATCGGGGCGACGAAACGGGAGCTTTTCGGGACACGGATGATGTCTTTGGTGAACTTGTCCGCGCCGGTGTCGTCCCCGGTCACGACCGCGATGACCGGTGCGGATCGGGCCAGACACTCCTGAATGTTTCCGAGCATCTTGTCCTTGCCGGGAATTTCATTGGCGAGCGCCACGACCGGCACCCGTTTTTCCAGCAGGGCGATGGGCCCGTGCTTGAGTTCGGCGGCATGGTATCCTTCCGCGTGAATGTAGCTGATCTCCTTGAGCTTCAAGGCGCCTTCCATGGCGGCCGGATACAGACAGCCGCGTCCGATGAAGAACATGTCCTGAGAGTCGGAATATTTGTTTGCGATCCGTTCGATCACGGGCGCCTGTTCCAGAACCGTACGGATGAGATCCGGGATTCTTTCTATTTCCTCCACCAGTTCCAGACCGTCCTCACGGTTGAGGCGGCGGTTCCGGCCGAAGAGCAGGGCCAGCATCAGGAGGGTGGTCACCTGACAGGTGAAGGCTTTGGTGGAGGCGACGCTGATTTCCGGTCCGGCATGAAGATAGATGCCGCGTTCGCTTTCCCGCGCGATCGTCGAACCGACGACATTGCAGAGGGCCGCCACGATCGCGCCCTTATGGATGGCTTCCCGCACGGCGGCGAGGGTGTCGGCTGTTTCTCCCGACTGACTGATCGGAATTACCAGTGTGTTCGGCTCGATGATCGGGTTCCGGTAGCGGAATTCCGCCGCCTGTTCCACGGAAACGGGAATTCCCGCGATGTCTTCGAAATAATATTCGCCGACCAGTCCGGCATGGAGACTGCTTCCGCATGCCGCGATCACGATCCGGCTGATTTGCGCCAGTTCGCGCGGAGTCATGTTCAGCCCGGAGAGGAGCGCGCTTCCGAGCTGATGGTCCAGGCGTCCGCGGATTGTGTTCGAAACGGAGTCTGGCTGTTCGTAAATTTCCTTGAGCATGTAATGATCGAATCCGCTCTTGCTGGCGGCGGTCACGTCCCAGGTGATCCGGGAGACTTCCCGTTCCACGGGCACGTTGGAGACGGTCCGCAATTCCACTTTCTCGGGCGTGAGAACGCCCATTTCACCGTCATTGAGGTAGATGACGTTTTTCGTGTAGGCGGCCAGTGCCGTCACGTCGCTGGCGAGCATGTTCGAGCCGTCGCCCACTCCGATCACGATCGGACTGCCGTGCCGCGCGGTCACGATCAGCCCCGGATGTTTCGAGGAGACGACCGCGATCCCATACGTTCCGACCAGCTGTTTGAGCGCGGCGGCGACCGCATGCACCAGATCGCCGTCGTAATATTCGGCAATCAGGTTCGGAATCACTTCGCTGTCCGTGTCCGAAAGAAAGATATGCCCGGACGTTTCCAGCCGTTTCCGCAGCGCCGCATGGTTCTCGATGATTCCGTTGTGGACGACCGCGATTTCCCCTTTGGAGTCCAGATGCGGGTGTGCGTTCTTTTCCAGAGGCGCTCCGTGGGTGGCCCAGCGGGTATGTGCGATTCCCGTCGTGCTCTTGAGTTCCAACCCTTCCTGATGGGTCTTATCCGCAAGATTCTTGACTTTTCCGATGGCTTTGATGGTGGTGAGGGATTTTCCGTTCAGGCACAACCCCGCCGAGTCGTATCCCCGGTATTCCAGGCGTTTCAGCCCGTCGATCAGGATTCCGCACGCTTCGGATTTTCCGGTATATCCTACGATTCCACACATGGTTAACCTCATTTCTTCTGGTTGCAGTTTTACGAAAATGATGATGGAATATAGACCGGGAATAGGTCTTTTTCAAAAATAGAAAGGTGAAATACGGATAAAATGACAATATTTTAATTTGGTTGTCATGAATTCGCTATCTGCGCACTGTTTTTGAGACTTGAAAAAACACGATTCCCGGAATTTTTGCCGGAATGGCGCTGGACTCGGGCTCAAGTCCGGTTATATTATCAGGAAAAGATGCCCGTTCAAACGGAGGAGATGGCAG
Source organism: uncultured Victivallales bacterium (assembly GCA_964462755.1). Classification (GTDB taxonomy): domain Bacteria; phylum Verrucomicrobiota; class Lentisphaeria; order Victivallales; family UBA1829; genus SIG94. Next base: position 2,623 of record CAYWZD010000035.1, read on the forward strand.
CGATATGAAAACCCGTTCATTATTTGGCCGAAAAGGAATCGACGTGCAGGTCAGGGAATTGGACATCCCGGAATTATCGCATGGACAGGTCCTTGTCAAGGTTCATGCCTGCGGTGTCTGCGGCACGGACCTGAATTTCATCAGGGATTGGGGCGGAGACTATCAGCCGCTCGGACACGAGATCGCCGGGGAAGTCCTTGAAACGGGAGCGGGGGTAATGAGCGTCCGTCCCGGCGATAAAGTCATTGTCGAGGACTGCACGATGTGCGGGAAATGCGTCGATTGCAAGTCGGGCCATTCTGAACTTTGCCGGAACATGTACACCTTGAACGGGTTTCCGGGCATGGGCGAGTGCATGGCCGTGAACGAGGCTTCGCTGGTGCCTTTCGATGGACTGGACTATGTCCGCGCCGCGCTGACCGAGCCGCTGGCGGTCGCCTGTAACGCGGTGCTTTCCGCGGACATTCCGCCGGGCGGGAGCGTGATGGTGCTGGGACCCGGTCCGATCGGACTGCTTTGCGCAAGCCTCTGCCGGTTGCGCGGCGCCGGGTTTGTCGGGATGTCCTGCCGGAGCGCACGGAACCCCATGGGCAAAGCCCGCATCGAACTGGCGGAGAAACTCGGATGCTCCCTTGTCGTCCCCACCGATGTCATGGACATTGAAAAGACGATCCGGAGCCGTTTCCCGAAAGGAGTCGACCGTGTGATTGTCACTTCTCCCCCGAAAAGCATGAACGATGCCTTGAGGATCATCCGCTACGGCGGCGTCATCGTTTTTCTCGGCCTCAGTTTCAAGGAAGGGGACAACTTCATCAAGTTCGACGTCAATCACGCGATTTTCAACAAGATCACGCTGAAGCCTTCCTTTGCCGAACCGGCCATCCATTTCCCGATGGCCCTTTCCCTGATCCGGAATGGACAGATTCCCGCGGAGCTTTTTCAGACTCATTTCTGTTCTTTCAAGGATTATCCGGCGATGTTTTCCTCGGCGCTTTCCGGGGATATTCCGGTCATCAAACCAGTCTTTCTGCCTTACGGAGGTGCGTTATGACGGAAAAAAGAACATTGGTGGTTCCTGTCCGGCTGAAGGAAGGAAAAAACGTTGAATTCGAGGAATGCCTCCGGAAAGTGATCGAAAAGACTCGCAGGGAATCCGGATGCGTTTTCTACCGTGCCTTCCGGATTTCCGACCGTAAATTTGTCTTTTTCGAACAGTGGGAAAACGACGAATCCATGCGGCGGCATAATGAGTCGGCGCATCTGCGGCAATTCCTGGAAAAAATCGAGGCGTGGGTGGAAGCGCCGCTTGACGATATTTTCCTTACGGAAATATCCTCTCAGGATTCCTGAAATCCCGGGACTCCTTATTTCTGGAATGAGTTGCGCAAAGTGCCGATGCCTTCGATTTCAATTTCATAGACATCGCCGTCTTTGAGCCATATCGGCGGTTTGCGGGCGAATCCGCATCCGGCGGGCGTTCCTGTCAAGATCACCGTTCCCGGCGTCAGAGTCATGCCCTGCGAAAGATAGCTGATCAGGAACGGAATATTGAAAATCAGCTGTGAGGTTCGTGCCTGCTGCATGACTTTTCCATTCAGACGGCCTTCGATTTTCAGATCGGACGGGTCGAGTTCCGTTTCCAGATACGGGCCGAGCGGACAGAAGGTGTCGAGCGATTTTCCGCGCGCCCATTGACCGTCTCCGAACTGGCAGTCGCGGGCGCTGACGTCATTGGCGCAGGTGTAGCCAAGCACATAGTCGAACGCGTCGGCCGTCGATATGCCTTTGGCCGTCCTGCCGATCACAACCGCCAACTCCGCTTCGAAATCGACCTGTGTCGACACTTCCGGGATCGGCAGCATCACAGGCATATCAGGACCGTTCAGACTCGATATCGCCTTGATGAACAGCAGCGGCGCAGCGGGGAGATCGGATTCGCACTCGTCGGCATGGGCCTTGTAGTTTTTTCCGATGCAGAGCAGTGAAGCCGCATCTACCGGACTGAGGAGTTTCACATGGGACAGGAGCACGGTTTCCTCCGTCTCGCGCCAGTCTTCGTAAATGTCTCCGGCGATCACTGCGATTCTGTCATTTTTCAGGATGCCGCAGTCGATTTTGCCTGCTTTGGAAAAACGAACGATTTTCATAGAACCACATCCTTGTTGTTCAATTTATTTCCGGGGCGGCGCAAAGACGGTGAAGTCGGTTACTCCGTGATGAATTCTGTCATTGCCGCAGAGAATCGTGAGCCGGACAAAACGGGCCTGAACCGGTTCGAAATGCACGAACTCCACCGCATGATCGACCGTGTTCCCGCTCCGGTCAACCGATCCGGACAGACGTTTTTTCTCCGCGTCGTAGAAGTCGATTCGGAAGCGGACCGGTTCTGGGACAATCCCGTTTTTGTAGTCCAGATTCAGTTCCGCCCACAGAATCCGCACGGCGGAAACTTCGAAGTCTTCGACCAGATTTACCTGAAGGAAGGGCTCTTTGTCGTCTGGGGTCGGAGCCCACCACGTGTGCGTGCATTCATCGACGGCAAAGTTGCCATAGGAGGTTCCCTCGAACGAGGATACCGTCACCGCCTTGTTGACCGAAACCGGAACCCATCCGGGGTTGCCGCCCGAAAGGAACTGCGGGGCGGAGGTGATGTTCACATGCGGTTCTCCGCCGGAATCGAATTCCACGCGGTCCATGCCGATCCTCCGTTCGAAAAAGTGGACCTGGTGAAGAAAGCACGTGTAGAATTGCCAGACGCTTCCGTCCGGTCCCGCGACCCAACCGCCGTGTCCGGTGCCCGTGACGATTCCGTGCGGAGAAATGGCCATGGGCGCTTTCGGCTCGGTGAACGGTCCCAGCGGCGAAACTTTCGAACGGTAGCATGCCAGCGAGTAATGGCGGAGATTGGTGCCGCACGCGGCATATTGCAGGTAATATTCGCCGTTGTGCTTGAACATGGCCATGCCCTCGTTCCAGCCGTGGGTGCCGTGCTCGTTGTATTCGCCGTAATGTTCCCATACGTGCGCCGGATTCATGCCCGGAATCCGGACCGGTTCGCCTGCCGCCCGGAGCGGGTTTTGCGCATCCAGCTCCACTCCGTGAAGCCGCAGACCGTCGAGGGTGTCCTCCCAGTAGAGATAGAGCCGTCCGTCGTCATCGACGAACAGGGTCGGGTCCAGATATTCCCCGCACAGCGGATTCCCTTTCCGGTCGAGCGGTTCGCCCAGATTTTCGAAAGGACCGAGTGGAGTCGGGCCTGCGTAAATTTTCGGAGTCTTGTCCCGGAAGAGGGCGCTGGCCGTCAGAAGAAAACGGTTCCCGAGCTTTACCACGGTGGGGGCATATCCCAGGTCTTCCCTGATGTCGAGCGGGCGGTATTCCCAATGAATCATATCCGTGGAAACATAGGCCTGCCGCACGGACGGATACATATACCAGACGCCGTCGTGATACAGCATTTCCGGGTCCGATATTTCGCGGAAGTCGCGTTTCTCTCCGCAGAAAAAGGTCGGGTCGGAGTCTTCCAGCCGACAGCAGATTCCGGGTCCGAGGTCCGGCATGGGAAGCGGATTGCAATAGAGAAGGTTGTCTGAGGCAGGGTTCATGATAAAAAACGGTCTCCGATTCTTGTAGTTTTTGGACGGAATATCTTACTGGAGCCAGTTGCACAAAACCCGGGGAGGCGGGGGAAATGGGAACCCTTTCCGGAAAGAGTTTCCTTTCCCCGCATATCTCCGGGTTTTTGAAATTATCTCAACTATATCTGTTTTTTACTGAAAGTCAAGTTTCCCGTAGCATTCAGGATTGCCGAAGTCGTCTTCCCCGGGCAGCTGCGACCACGCGGAAACCTGTGTCGTGCTGTCTTTGAATCCGACCGGATAGTGGCGGCGCACCAGATTCATGTTCCAGAACGATCCGGGAGCGGGAGAGGTCGTTCCGAGGGTGGCGAACGGGATGGTTATGCGGGCGAACCAGCATTTCCGGGCTTTGTCGACGGATGTTTCGATTTTCCATTTTCCGTTCCATGTCTTGTCCTCGCGCCCGAAATCGGGATGGAGCGGATCGTCGCGGAATCCGCGCCGTCCTTCCGACGTGTTCTTTGTCAGCGGATTGACAAGGAAATGGTGGAACTTCTTCCTGTCGCCGTTCACATCCAGATAGATTTCCAATGTTTCTTCGTCGCGGCATTGCGGGCTTTTTGCCCAAGCGTCGAAATAGGCGTCGTTGTATTTGTCGAGCTTGCATTCGACGAAGAGATAAAGGTTGTCCTTGTCCGTTGCCGCCTTGAACAGCGTCGTTACCGGATTTCCTCCGAAGGACGCCGGATTCCGGCTCATCTCGGCGAAGAAGGCCTTCAGGGCCGCCTCATTGGGAATTTTCGAGGCAAGAACTTTGAAGTCTTCGGGTTTCGTGGTCATGTTCAACGCCTTTTTCAGCGGTCCGATTCCCTTGGAAAGTTCCGCGGGGAAGGGGTTGATCACTTCCAGTCCGCCATAGAGGATGATGTTTTTCGGACGGTCTTCCAGGAAAGGCCATTCGAATCCGGGTTCGTGTTTCATTTTGCCTTTGGCGTCATACCAGGAATCGACAAGGGCGTCGCGCGCCTTGAGTTCTTTTTCGATCACCGGGATCAGGGCGGGGGCGTTGGTCAGACGGAAGGAATCCATGAGGGAATAGAGCGTGACGCGGGCCTTGAGATAATCGAATTCACGTTTGACCAGCTTGAGGCGCGCCTGAACCTTCGGGTCCCTGTCCGTATTGAGGGAAAGCCACAGAAGATGATCAAGGTATTTGATCAACCCCGGACGGTAGACGAAATTGTGGAGCTGTTCCGGGTTGCGCGGACGGGTTTCAAGTTCGTCGATGACGGCGTGTCCTGCCGCCGTGTCCAGCGAGCCGTAGAGCGCATCGAAAAAGCGTTCCATGAGGTTTGCGGACTTGCCGTAAGCGGCGCGGCAGAAATCATTCAGGATGACCTTCGGGTCCTGTGCCGGATCATTGAGCAGCTGGCTGAAAACATAATAGGCGGGACCTTCCAGTCCGAGGGCGGTTCCCCAGCCGCATTTGAAAATCCCGAGGACATTGTTGTCCGCCATGATGCGGAGGTTCTTCGCAAGGTAGTCGAGCGAACGGCACGGACTGAAAATCAGGGCATTGTAGCTGCCCCAGAAGTAGATGTAGGTCACCTTCGGGACTTTTGCGAACTTTTCCCATTCCTTGAATTTCTTGTCGAAATCGCTCCAGATGCAGTATTCGATGATGACATTGTCGGGGAAGTCGGTAAAGGTTTTCGGCGGTTTCTTGGTATCGCCGTAGGAAAGGAACACGAGTTTCAGGTCGGGATGACGCTTCTTCATTTCCACGGCGATCTTGCGGTAGACGGTCCAGAGGAGTTCCCCCGTGTCGCCTTTTCCGAGCTTGCGGCATTCCTCGCATTCGCAGGGGATCAGACCGTCTGTTTGCGCCACTTGAATCCAGCGGTATCCCATCTTGTATTTCTTCTCCACTTCCGCCATCATGAGTTCCTGCACTTCGGGATTCGAAACGCAGAGATGGTTGGCTCCTCCGGGGCCGTAGTCCGGACGGCGGACGCCTTTGACCATGACGTAATATTCCGGATGCGTCTTTCCATACAGATGGCGCGGAACCGCCACGGGGAAGGAGTGTCCGCCGTAGTTCTTATAATAGGGAATATCGTTGTGGTTCAGGGCGATGGTGGTGTCGCGGTCGCCGTAACAGCGTCCGTAGCAGTATTGGAAACGCGCTGCACCAAGATAATTCAAGTCCGCCGGAACTGCCAGTTTCTGAATTTTTGGCACATAGCGACCGTTCGGGCCGGGGAGAAGAAAGCGCACGCCTGCCTCGTTCTGCAGGAAGGACATTACGGCTTTATGCGTGCCGCGCCATTCCTTGTAGGAACGGTCCTTTTCCTGTAGATTGAGTCCGTTCAGCTGTCCGAGGTATTCCCTGTCATGATATTCCATTGAGCCGCTGATATTCCCGGATGCATCCAGTCCGGCCAGAAAGATGTCTTTCCCGACCGCTTTTTTGCAGTGGACCCAGTCCACCAGCTTATCGAACGGGATTCCCGCCTCGACGGCTTTTTTCGTATGACCGAGCCAGAACGCGGGTTTTCCCTTCGGCACGGCGGATTCCTTCAGGATCGGAAGTTTGCAGCCGGTCGCTTCGGCCAGATAAGATTGAAGCGCTTCGGCCGCTTTTCCGACCCGTTCCCGTGGATCGGGACCGTCCGGAACCGCAATCACATAATCGGATTTCCCATTGTCGATCAGGACAATCTCGTTTTTCGGTGCGGCCGCAGCGAGTGCGACGGCGCCGGTAAGCAATACGGCGGCAATTCTTTTCTTCAGCATGGTACAGCCTCCTTTTTCATTCTATCTGCATGATTCCTGTCCTTTGCGCAAGTCCAGACAAATTCATATTCTCCGCAGGGAAGTTCCAGTTTCGTGTCCGTCAGCTCCCTGCCGCCGCAGAAAACACCTTTGGCGGAGGGCAGGGGAAGTTCGATCCTCATGACCGTATTCGGGGGAGCGGATACCTTCCAGCGGATGTTTTCGCCTTCATACCGCCAGGAACTGAGCACCTTTCCGAACGGCGTTTCCAGCGATGCTTCCGCATATCCGAGCCGACGGTCCGGACACGCGGCGAAAAGAAGGGTGTCCGGAGCACGGAATTCAAGCCCGCCGACCCGTGCGAACATCCATTCCCCGACGGCCCCGTAGGCGTAGTGGTTGAAGGAGTTCATGACGACGTCCCCGAATCCGTCTTTATGCGAATACGAATTCCAGCGTTCCCAGAGGGTCGTGGCTCCCTGATTTACGGAATAGAGCCAAGACGGAAATTCTTCCTGAAAAAGCAGATCATACGCGGTTTTGTCCAGACCGTGTGCGGAAAGCGCTTTTGACAGCAGGGCCGTCCCGATGAAGCCGGTATTGAGACGGGTGCCATTCTCCCGGATCAGATGTTCCAGAAGGGCGGCGTTCTTCGTCTGCTGTTCCTTTGTGAGAAGTCCGAACTGGAGCGCCAATACACACGAGGTCTGGTTTCTTGTTTTCAGAAGACCGTCTGTCCCGACATAAGCTGAACGGAAGGCCTCTTCGATTTTTTCGGAAAGAACGGTGTAGAATTCCGCGTCGTCCTTTTTTCCGAGCAGTTCCGCAATGTTTCCGAAAAGACGGCTGGTCAAGGCAAAATAGGCGGTCGCAACCAATGGAACGGGAGTCGGCATGGGATCGGGGGAAAGCCAGTCGCCCAGAGTGCTTTTATTTCGTAAAAATCCGGAAGAGGCGTCCTTCTGGTAGTCGATCCAGCGTTTCATGGCCGTGTAGTTTTCTTCGAGGATGCTTTTGCATCCGTAGCGGAGCCAGAGAATCCATGGACAGATCACGACGGCGTCCGCCCAGCCCGCTTCGCCGTTCAGGAATCCGAGGACATCCGGCACGACGGCGGGAATCGAGCCGTTTTCGAGCTGGGCGTCGCGGAGATCGGAAAGCCATTTGCGGAAGAATGCAAGCACATTCATGTTACAGGCGGCGGTCCCGATGAAAAGCTGGGCGTCGCCGGTCCAGCCGAGACGTTCGTCCCGCTGGGGGCAGTCGGTCGGGATTTCCAGAAAATTGCCCCGTTGACTCCAGACGATGTTGCTGTAGAGACGGTTGACTTTTTCATTGCCGCACTCGAAGGTCCCGCTCTTTTCCAGATCGGTTCCCAGCACAACGGCGACCGCCTGAATGTCTTCGAGCCGGGTGTCCGCCAGCTGAAAGCCGTCGATCTGGAGATAACGGAAGCCGTGAAAGGTGAAGAGCGGTTCCCACTCGACGTTTTCGCGTCCGTCGCAGATGTAGTAATCCGTGGAACGAGCATTCCGGTAATTGAGCGTGTAAAGGGTGCCATCCGGTTGCAGCATCTCCGCCACGCGGAATGTGTAAATGCGCCCTGTCGGACCTTTCAGACGGACCCGGAAACGTCCGGTGAGGTTCTGCCCGAAATCCCAGATGAAAACGTCTTTCATCGGGTTCAGAATGCGGATCGGTTCCAGTTCCATGAGTTTCCTGACGGACGGAGATTCCTTCGCGACGAGCCGGGGCGACTCCTCCGCGGAGTTCCCTTCGACCGCGTTCCGCCATGCATGATCGTTGAAATCGGGGGCGTCCCAGCCCGGAAGTTCCAGCCGTACGTCATAGGTTTCCCCGTCGTAGATGTCGGAAGAAAGGATGGGACCTGTTGCCGCCTTCCAGGAGGCATCCGTGCAAACGACCGTTTCGGTATCGTCCGTATGGATGATTTCCAGCCGTGCGAGAAGTTCGGGGAAGGGGGCGTAGACATGGTTTTTCCGGAAGCATGTGAGGTTCCCGCAGCACCAGCCGTCCCCGAGGATTGCACCGATCGCATTGGACCCTTTTCGCAGGAGTTCCGTCACGTCGTAGGTCATGAATTGAATCTGTTTTCGGAAATCGGTCCAACCCGGAACAAAGAGGTCGTTCCCGACTCGCTGTGAATTGATTCTTGCCTCGAAAAGTCCCCGCGCGGTGATGATAAGACGCGCCCTCTTCACTTCTTTTTCCAGCCGGAATTCCCGGCGGAGATGCGGACACGGCGCGGATACCGAATAATTGTTGCCGTCGAAATGAATCCAGAGGGCGTTCCATTGACGGTTTTCCATCAGAGTGAGTTCGAAACAACCGGACTCCGGCGATTCCGCGGGCATTCCGTTTTCATCCCGGACAGACACCGTCCAGAAAACCTGCTGTCCGGTTTTCAGCGGTTTGCCGTTCCAGCGGACGAACTGGCACTGCCGGGATTCCACCCAGCCGGAATCCCACAGCAGGGACTTTCCGTCGGCAAGCGACTCTTCCGTTTCCGCGGCGCGGATGCGATAAGCGGCTTGGCGGGTTCCCGGTTTTGTTGAGGCGATTTTCCACGAAAGTTCGGGGGACGGGTTCACAATCCGGGCCGGAGATTTCAGCAGTGCCTCCACCCGCAGATCATAAACATGAAAATGATTTGAATGAAGCATAATTCTTTCCGAATGGGTTATTTCAATTTTCTGAAGCGAACTTTTCTGACTTCCGGATGTTCGGTGAGGTCCAATCCCGGAGTATTGACAATCCCGTGGTCCTGTTTCCGGTAGGCGCCCGGTGTTGTCCCTTTGATCCGTGTGAACTGCCGCACGAAATAATTGGTGCTCTGGAATCCGACTTTCAAGGCGATGTCGGCCAGCGAAAGGGAACTGGAAGAAAGCATTTCCGAAGCTTTTTGAATCCGGAGGTTCAGCAGATACTGGATCGGAGATTTTTCTGTTTTTTCCTTGAAGTCGCGGCGAAAGTTCGTCAGGCTCATTCCGGCAAGAACGGCGAGTTTTTTGAGGGAGAGTTCTTTTTCATAATTCTTGTCGAGATAACTGATGACGCCGGCAATCTTCAGGTTTTTTACGCTCGGATTGAGGATGATCCGGCATTCCCGGCAGATCAGAAGAAGCGCTTCCAGAAAATACAGGGTCATGGCGAAACGATATCCCGAAGAAAAAGTCAGTTGTTCATTCACGATCTGTTCGACAAGAAGGCTGAGCCGCGAAAGGGTGATGTCGTCCAGCATCCGGAATCCCGGTTCCTTCCTGTCGCCGAAAATCAGCCGGAACCCATCGATCGGACGGAGTTCGTTTTCATGAGTTTTGAGCATGTCCGGATGAAACATGAACGTCAGAAGCGTCAGATGGCTGAAGTCCTGATAGGTATGAACTTGCCCGGGCTGGATCAGCACTACATTCCCGTGGAAAAGACGCGCCGTTTTCCCGTCGAGGAAATGATAACCGTCTCCATTCTGAATCACGACCAGTTCATAGTAGTCATGACAATGGACTGGAATCTTTTCGTCGGCATAGTGGACCACCTTCATGGCGAAGAGCTGCTGGTCGCGCCCTTTCGTGTAATTATGGAGCTGAAGGTAGGGAATCCTGCCGGGAAAATTCGGATTTTTGAGCCACTTCATGATAGCCGCCGTCCGCTTATTTATAGTAAGTCCAGTAATCCGCTGTGCCGGCGGAATTGCCGATATAGTATTTGGTCGTGACTCCGAGCATCTTCTGGTCGAGGGGTTCGACATGTCCGTCCAGCATCCCGACATTGGCTTTGCGGCTGTGGCGAAGATGAACGGAGGAAGAAAGATTCCATGCCCACCACAGATACTGCTTGTTGTCCCCGGTGCGGAGCGCCGTGTCGATCATTTCCGGGATGGTGGAGAACGTGTTGATCGCGTATTTGTATGTGTTGTCCGTTTTTCGCCAGGACGGTTCCCCGAGCAGTTTGCGGAATTCCGAGCGGTAAGTCACGCCGTAGGTGTAGGAGTCCTGAAATGTATAAGGTTTCCAGACGGGGCAACAGGCCATTTTCTGGTTGAAAAGTCCAGACCATTCCAGATGTCTGTTCCAGAAGGATTTTCCTTCGGCCGCCTTGTTGTTGATATTGCACCACATCCATCCGTTGTAGGTGTCCGCATACATCTGCAGGGCGAGCATGTTCTGCTTGATGTTGCTGGTGCACTGAATCGCCTGGGCTTTCTGTTTCGCGGCGTTCAGCGCCGGAAGCAGCATTCCCGCCAGAATCGCAATGATTGCGATGACGACCAGGAGTTCGATCAATGTGAATTTCCCCGACACCTGTAATTTGTTTTCACGAAGATTTTTCATTTTCAAGTTCCTCATTATTTTTTCCGATTCTCTCACACGGTTCTTTTTGTCTGTTTATATTATATTCGCAAAGAAAAAGAAAATCAATCCCGATATGCCCATTTTATAGCACATTCTGTCCAAATGAAGAATTGAGAAAAAAGTCATCATCCTTGAATTCCAAGAAAAATGAGCAGGAAAAATCGAATTCATGGGGGCATGGTGCCGTCTGGAGGCACTATCCGGAATTTCAGCAATTTTTATGCAGGAAATCGTCATGAAAAATCATGGAAGCGAATTGTTTTTTCACGGAGGCGGCATATAATAAATTATGAAAAGAATGGAGGTTTGCCGTGGAAAAATTTTTGAAGCTTCTGGAATACGCCGTCATGAATTCCCCCGCGGCCCTGACGCTTAAACAGTTTTCCGAGGCGCTCGGATTCAGCAAGACCACGACCGCGCGGATTCTCCGGACATTGGCCGCAAACGGCTATCTGGAGCATGCCGGCCCGCGGAAAGGATACCGCGCGGGACTTCGCGCCCACTCTTTTTCCAACAACATCCGTTATGACTCCTCTTTCGAATTTCTGGCACGGCCGATCTGCCGGAATTGTGCGGAGGAACTTCATTCCTCGGTCATGATTTCGGTCATGCGGAAAGGCCAGCGCCTCATTCTGATTCATGAGAATTATTCCTCTCTCCGGAATATCCATATCATCGGGATTGCGATCGACGACCTTTACAACACGGCCTCCGGACTGGTCCTGCTTTCCCAGGCCGATCCGAAGGAGCGCGTCGAAGCGGAAGGGCATTTCTCCTATCCGGATGTGCGGGATATGATCCTGAAAAAATGTTTTCCCGGCAAAAGCTTCGACGAGGTTCTGGAACAAGTCCGGCGGGACGGTTTTTCCTCGTTCGTCACTCCGATCTGGGCGGTGACCGCCGTGCCCGTGTTGAGCGGAGGAAAGTGTATTGCCGCTCTCTCTTCTTCGCTTCCCGCCGGAGAAGCTACGGCGGAGTCGCAGAAGAAAGCGCTTGAAACCATTATGAAAATGGCCCGATATCTGTCTGAAAAACTGGCCTTCCGGATTCCCGGCTGAGCTGAACCAAAGGATTCTGAAATGCAAACGCACAGAAAACACAGGAATTATTTTGCCTATCGTTCCTTCCAGAAGGAACCCGAGGCGGTCCGAGCCTTTACGGAACAGGGATTCAATCTCTTCACCATTTTTCCCGCCAACACCATGAATTCGCTCGGGACGCCTTATTCTCCGTATCCTCCGCTCTGGCTCTGGCACGAAACATATGATTTCGCTCCGTTGGACCGGCAGATCAACGACATCCTTGCCATCAATCCGAATGCCGAATTCCTTTGCATGATCGACCTCAATTCCCCGCTCTGGCTGGCCCGTCAGCTGACCTGGAGCGGAAACCGGTCCGACAGTTATGCCGGGATTACCGACTCGCTGGCGTACGGACGCTGGCGCGAACTGACGGAGAAATATGTCGCGGCCTTTGTCGACTATGCCGAACAGCATTGGGGCGGCCGTATCCGCGCGTATATTCCTGCGGCGGGCGTGACGGATGAATGGATGGATTATTCAGGCGGCTGTGAGTCCGTCGGCAAGTTCGAACGATACCGGGAATGGTCCGCACGCGGCGGATTGTCCGAACCGGCCCGGATTCCGTCTGTTTCGGAACGGTTCGACGCCCCTCATGCCGGACTCCTCCGCGATCCCGAAAAAAATTCCGATGCTCTCCGCTACTGGCGTTTTCACAGCGAATTCATTGCCGAATCTATTGCGGATTTTGCAAAGCTCATCCGCAGACATCTTCTTTCTCCGAAGGACATCGGGTGTTTTTACGGCTACATTCTTGAACTCTGTTATTGCCGTCTTGTCCAGTGCGGGCATCTGGCCTACGAGAAACTGCTTGCCTCCGGCGATATCGACTTCCTGATCGGTCCCGGGAGCTATTCCGACCGGCCGATGGGCGGTTTCGGCGGGTTCATGACGCCCAATGGAACCATTCACCGTTACGGCAAACGCTATATGCATGAATGCGACCAGCGCACCCACACCGCCAACATGCAGATCACACCGCATGTCGCCCTGAACGGCGCCGGACGCTGGTTCAATACACGGGAAGACATTGCGGGGGTCCGGCGCGAGTTCGCCCGTTCGCTGATTCACGGCACTTCCCTTTGGATGTTCGACATGTGGGGACAGTTCTACGTGGAACCCGAAATTCTCCGGACGATCGGGCGATGCCGCGAAATCTGGGAGGAGTTCGACGACGAAAACAACCAGCCCGACGCGGAAGTCGCGTTCATCGTCGATCCGGACAGCACGCTTTATGTCAATGACGCCGCGCCGGAACCGGAGCCGGGGCATTTCACCATTTACAATCTCCATCATATCCTCCGGTTCGCAAATGTTCTCGGCGCTCCCTACCGGGTTTTTTCGTTCAACGATCTTCCGGAAATCAGGGATATGGACCGCTTCAAACTCGTCATTTTTCCGGGACTGTTTGAAGTCACACCCGAAAAAGAAAGCCTTGTCCGTTCTCTCCTGATGAACTCGAACCGCCATCTCCTCTGGCTCTATGGCGCGGCCCTTTCCGATGGGAAAAAATGGGATGAAAAACATATGGAAACCTTTTCCGGAATTCCTTTCGGCTCTCCGGAAATTTCGAAAAACATGGGGGGGTGGACTTCCCATTTTCTGCCGCAATATTCGAATTTCACCGCTGCCGGACTCAGAAAACTGGCGAAAGAGGCGGGCGTTCACCTGTATGCGGAAGAAGAGATTCCTGTTTTTGCGACCGAAACTCTGCTGATGGTGCACAGCGGAAAAGCGGCGGAAATCCGGATCAAACTGCCTCAAAAAAAGGTGCTGATATCTGAACTTTTCGAAGGAAAACTCGCATTCTCGGATACAGACTCTTTTACCTTGCAATGCGACGGTCCCCAAACCTGGCTTTTCGAGCTGAGGTAAGGGGACCGCTGAAGAAAATGGGCGGATTTATTGGACGGGTGTCGCCGTCAAAGTGACCGATTCGATGAGCGCATTGCTTTCACCGATGTAGAGATAGCCCTGTTCATACGGTTCAATTTTGCATTCGAACGGGAAGACCTTCGGGGTGTCTGTCAGCTTGAACGGTCCGAATTTTTTCTGGAGTGCATGCTGGAAAGGCGCCTTTGAATCCTTGCGAATGCAGGAACTCAGACGTACGTTCATTACTCCCTTTTTGCCAGGAAGCGAACTGGCCTTGACCTCGCCTTTCAGGAGATAGGGCTTCGGGTTGTTCATGATCGGCAGAAACTGATAAATGACTCCTGTCGTCAGCACGATTTTGCCGTCCTTCCATTCGGCGGTTCCTGCGCACGACCAGTGTTTTGCCCAGACGGTCCCGGCGATGCCTTTCGCATTTTTCGGGATGGGGGTCGTTTCCGAGAAATTGCCGTTTGAAACCGCCTGTTTCGGCGCTTCCGCCGCGATCAATGCCGCGGAGGCGAACACGGAGAGAACCAGAGACGCGAGAACTGTTTTTTTCATGATGGCTTCCTTTCATCATAGTTTTTTATTCGGGAGCGGGAATTGCTTTTTTTCGCGGAGTTTTTAAGAGGCGCGGCCGATTCCCTCCGGATCAGAATCGGAGGAATAAGATACCGTCCATCCTCCCTCGGAGAAATATTCACGGGTTTTCCTAGGAGGATGTTGACTCCCAGAACACCGCAATCATGGGGGGATTCCTCGACCGTGGAGAGCGGGACGAAGGCGGCCCGGCTGTAATCGCTGTTTCCGAAACCGAAAATGGAAAGATCGCCCGGAACTTTCAGCCCCATCCGGAGAGCCGTGCGTTCCGCCTCCACCGCCAGAGTGTCGCCGATTCCGAAAATCGCGGTAGGACGTTTGTTTTCAGGAAGGGAGAGCATTCTTTCCGTGGCTGTTTCGGCGGAATTGGTACAGTCGATCAGGTCTGGATCGGGTTTCAGTCCGGCGTCCCGGAGTCCTGCAAGATATCCGTCATGGCGTTCCTTGATATACAGATAATTATGCGGCACGCACAGCAAGCCGATGCGGCGGTGTCCGAGCTTGACCAGCGATTGCACCACTTCACGTGCGGCGGTGAAGTTGTCCGTGTTGAGCGAAGGAAAGCCTTC
>CAYWZD010000036.1:0-16939 GCA_964462755.1 uncultured Victivallales bacterium
ATGACACGCTGGTCGGCGGAATGGCGTTCCGTCTGCTCATGGAGGCGGCCCGGCAGTTCCCCCGCTCGCCGGTTCCGCCACCGCTGACAATGGCGCTCCGCTACATCGACAATCATTTCTGCGAACCGGGTTTGAACCGCGAACGGGTGGCGCTGGCCTCCGGCGTGAGCGTGTCGACTCTCGGGAAACTCTTCCGGACGCATCTGAAAACCACGATTCAGGAACATATCGCAACGCTCCGGATGGCCAAGGTGAAACACATGCTCTCATTTTCCGGCGAACCGGTGTCCGTCGTGGCGGAAACCTGCGGTTTTTCCTATTCCTACTATCTGGCGCGCGAGTTCAAAAAGCGTTACGGGGAAACGCCTCTGCAATACCGGGGAAAAACCCGCTGTCACGTCCCTCTCTCCTGAATTTCCCCGCAGAGACAAATTAGGGGAATATCATTTTCTGATAAGGAATCAGACGGGTTTCCAGCGGCGCATTCGTGCGGGAGAAAATCTTTTTCATCAGCTCCCATGCCGTTTTGCCGATGGTTTCGCCGTCATGGACATACAGAGTCATCGCATACGGATAGGAAGACGGCAGGACATCGGGGTCGCAGGAGGCGATGAGAATGTCTTTTCCGGGAATCTTCCCCTCTTCGGCAAAGACCCGGCAGGCGGATTCGGCATACTCGAAACGGTTGATGAACATGGCTTCCGGCGCATTGCCGCCGGCGATCATCTGCCGCAGATATTTTTCAAAGTCAGGCCGTTCCGGACGCATGAGGAAAGACCCGATGACCTGTTCGGAAGCGTGTTCGGAACAGATTTCGAAAAAAGCGGAGTTCATGATATGATTGGTACAGGTGTCCAGATTGACCAGCATGAGTTTTTTCTTTCCGTGCCGGATGAAATTCTCGATCGACTCCCGCATCATGGCATAATGGTCGGGCATGACCACCGCGGCCATTTCCGGCTCGATTTCCGGCGCCGGACGGTTCACGATCACCATCGGAATGCGGTTTTCAGCCAGCTCGACAATCGGCTGGTTCTCCTCGTCCGACTGGATCACGAACATGCCGTCGGCGCGTCCGGCGCGCATGCTTTCCACGAAACGCAATCCAGAACTCCGGAAAAAGAGAAGAAGGTGGTAATTCTCCTCTTCCATGGCGGCCCCCGCGCCGATGAGAATTTCGCGGTAGAAACGGTAGTTGAGATGGTGCAGACTTTTGAAAAGCACACCGATATTGAAACTGCAACGGGTGGTCAGGGCCGTTCCGATATAGCTCGGACGGTAATTCAGAATGCGGGCGGCTTCCTGAACACGGACACGGGTTTCCGGACGGATCTTGATGCCGGGGTGATTCCCCAGCACATAGCTGACCGTTGCCACGCTGACGCCCGCGTATTTTGCCACATCGCGCCGGGTCGCCGTTTTTTTCTGAATGATGTTCATTTTCTCGATCTTCACCCTTTTCTGGAATATAATGTATCTTTACCCGGAAAAATTTCAAGTTTTTTTATAAAATCTCTTGACAAGAAACTTTTTTCCTGCTATAATTATAGAAAAGCACAGAAAAAGTGCATTTTTATTTTGTCAGACAATTTACTCGGGTAAATTAACCAGAAAATCAATATCAGAAGTGCCTGCGGCATACAAGGAGTCCAGACCATGAAAAGACTGATCGGAATGCACGGGGAGGGAAAAATCCGGGAACGAGGAAAAAACGATGCTCCCGGCTGGGGTTTCACATTAATAGAATTGCTCGTCGTGATTGCGATCATCGCCATTCTGGCCGGAATGCTGCTCCCCTCCCTGAAAAAGGCGAGCGACCGGGCCAAGGCAATCCAGTGTCTCAGCAACCTCAAGCAATTCAACCTGTACTGGATGGGATACATCGACGACAACAAGGAAGCCGTCATGCCCATGTTCTGGAAGAACACTTCCCCGGCGGCATGGTATAACAAGGTTTATCAGAAAATTGGAATCAGCACTCCGGTCACCAATGCGCCGAAACAGCCTCAGCGGACTTTCCTGTGCTGTCCCGCCAACAATCTTCTTGTGACCGGAAGCGGTCCCTACGTGTATGCCGTCGGATACGGCTACAACATCGCCATGGGCTATTATGACGGAGGGACGGGCACCTATTTCGAATCCATGAAACAGGGACAGATCCGCAAACCAAGCACAAAAATCATCATCGGGGATGTGGGGCAGACCATGAATGGAACCAATCCCAGCATATTCGACTACCTCACGCCGAATACCTCCAGCACCATTCTGCGCTTCGGCTACCAGATACACAACAACACCATGAACGTCTCTTATGCCGACGGACACGCGAACGCGCAGAAACGCTCGGAATTCGACCCGACCCGAAAAGCCTACAAACCGCTCGAGGACTGACAATGAACAAACTTGCTTCCCTCCTTCTTGCCGCATGGACCGTCTCCGCTTTCGCCCAGAACCTGCTCCCGGACCCAGGCTGTGAAATGACGTATGAAAAGAACGGCGCCACTCACCTGAAAAACGCCGACACCGTTCTGCCTGGAAAATCCGAAGGACGCGGCGGCGCGGACCTTCAGGTCTTCCACACTGGAAAATCTGCCGCCTTTCTGGTCAAAACCAATTCGGACGGCTGGTCGGGCATTCAGTTCATTACGCCCGGATTCAAGCCGGAAACGGAAAGCCGCGAAGTGGAAGTCTCCCTGTGGATCAAGGCGCAGGACTGCCGTCAGGGCGCCATCGTGCTGACGGGAGCCTCCGCAAAGAAACATCAGGCGCTGTGGGTTCAGCTCGGCTCCTTCAAGGACTCTTTCGACTGGAAGGAATTCCGTTTCACGGCGACCGTTCCGCCGGGAGTTCAAAAACTGACGCTTTCCCTGCGTCTGGAACGCGGCCCCGGCCAATTCTGGGCGGACGATCTGGGCATTGTCTGGAAAAAGACGGAGAAGCCCCTTCTCTTCAATAACGGGTTTGAGGCGGAAAGCGATAAGAATACCGGAATTCCGGACGGCTGGGAAAAACGCGAATTCGAAGGATGGGAAACCAATGCGGACATCTCCGTCGAATCGCCCGGCGCAAGCGGACGCAAGGCGGTCAGGCTCACATGGAAGAGCGGCGGAACCAAGGCCGGACTCCAGTCCCCGCCCCTTCGTCCCGGTGCGGTCCGGCAGTATTCTCTGGAAAGCCGTTTCAAGAGCGATGCGGGGTGTCCGGGCGGATTTCTGGTCGAATTTTTCGACCGCGCCGGAAAACCCGTCGGGAGTGCGGCCTCGCCTCCGTTCGAATCGACGAAATGGCGCACGGAAAAGTTCTCTTTCAACGTGCCGGAAAAAACCGACTTCTTTCGCGTGGTTCTGCTCCTTCAGGGCAATGGAAGCGTCTGGTATGACGATGTGAAGATACTGCCGTCGAGCGCCGTCGCGGAGGACGGATTCCCGCTGAAGGCAAAATGCGTTTCCGTGGACGCCTCCCTGATCTGGAATCACGGAAAACCCGTGTTCAACACTTTCGCGGACAGCCCTGTCCAGCTCACTTTCAACTTTCAAGGGGACAAGAAGGAACTCAAGGACCCGGCCCTGATTCTGGAAATCCCCGAAGAGCTGTCGATTCCCCAGTGTTTCGAAACGCATACGGATCTCTGGAAGGCGGTTCAGCCCGAGGTGAAAGAGGTTCTGCGCGACGGCAGGAAATACCGCCAGTATCGTTTCAGCCGCACGGCGGTATGGAGCCAGATTCAGCCGAAATACGCGTGGCTCCGGTCCCTGACGATGGCGCTGACGCCCCGCTCTCCGGATGCCGTCGGAAAAACCTTCCGGGCTTACTGGCATCTGGAAAACAACCATAAATCCAACGCCGAACAGAGCTTCGAAGTCACCGTTCTGCCGCCTCTGGGACAAATGCCGCTCCCGGCTGATTTCAAAGGCGGTTTCTGGAACAGCCACTCGATGGATTTCCCGGATCGGGAACTGTTCCTTCAATCGGCGCTGAAATATGAGCGGAGCAACATGACGGGACGCCAGCGTGCTTCCCGCCGCGGAGAATATGACAATCTGCTGAAAAGCCGCGGGTGGATTCTGGCCTCGACCGCATGGACCGCCGACTACGGCTTTCAGGGCCACGCCCCGAGCGGATATTTTCTCGTTCCGGGACATGAGAAAGTCACCGGAAAAATGCGCGGACGCATGATGTCCGACGGTCAGGTCCAGATGCATAAACTCTGTCCAGAATATTTTCTGAAGGATGCCGATTACACGGCCTTCGCGGAAAAGGCGGCGAAGGCGCGTCTGGACGCGGCGGGATACCAGCCCGGGGAAATCGTGTTCCTCGACTCCGAACCGTGGGGGACGCTGACATGGTGTTTCGACGAACCCTGCCGGAAAGCCTTCGCCGAATTCGCAAAACTGCCGCACACTCCAACCACAGAAGAGATTCTGAAGAAATACAGCGATGAGTGGGTCCGGTTCCGCACAGAGCAATCGACGAAGACGATCCGGAAGCTCACCGAGCTTGTCAGAAAGGCTTGCCCGTCCGCCGTCATCGTGGACTATGATTATCCGCTTCCGTTCGGCTCGCCTTCCTTCGCGGCCCACTTTCGCGGCTGCGCCAAGGATTCCAGCCGGAATGAAGCCTCCATCGACGGACATCTTTCGTCCTATTACCATACGCTCGGGACGAAGGAATTCGACATGATCCGCGTCAATCGGCGGCATCTGAAGAAACCCTATTATGTGATTCTTGCCATCGAGGACGCCTCCTCCTACCTCAACCAGAAAGAGGTTCTTTCGCCCCGGCAGTTCCGGCTTCATGTGACCGCCGCCGCGGCCCTCGGCGCAAAAGGCGCATGGGTCTATTCCAACGCGGGAAGCGAATCGGACGGCCTCTATTTTCTGGAAACCCAGAAGGGGATGTCCGAAGTCGCCCGGCTGGAACCGTTCTTCCGCACAAAAGAGCTGGAAGGAGTTCTCCGCGTCACAGCAGAGGGGAAAGACGATCTGAGTTCCCTGCCAATCCGCCACACGGTACACCGGAACGGAAAAGACGTGCTGATCTCTCTCTTCAACTATGACCCGCAGAAAGAGTTCTCCGTTCAGATCGCGCCTGTTGCCGGAAAGATCCTTTCGGCAATGAATCCGCTTACAGAAAAGACATTGACCGGCTGGAAGGGAAATACCGTTCCCTGCAGGATTCCCCCGGAAAGCGCGGTTTACGTTCAACTCAAACTCCAGGAATAATATGTATCTTCGTTATCCCTCTTCCCTCGATCCGGACCTGAAACTCTATGCGGAGTTCGAACTCCCGGAACACGCGGGACATCTGCATCTGAATTTTCACGGCTGGCATGGTTCCGCGAAGAAAACTCATCCGGACAACGTGAAGACCGTCCGCGGCGGAAAAGAATGGTTCTTCATCCGCCCTGAAATGCGCGGACGCGGCGATTCGTCCGGGCGTCCCGACTGCAACGGATATGAACTTCAGGACGCCGTCGACGCCGTCGAATTCGCCCGGAAAGAGTTTGCCGACCGCATTCTGGAACCGGAAAAAGTGTATCTTTCCGGAGGAAGCGGCGGAGGCGGAAATGTCTTCGCCATCCTCGGAAAGTTTCCTGACTACTTCTGCCGTGCGCACGCGGACTGCGGCATTTCCGATTATGCGGAATGGTTTCGCGGCGACCATGTCGGAGAATTCCGGGATGAAATGGAAGAACAGGGCTGGATCGGCGGCACTCCGGACACGTGCCCGGAAGCCTACCGGAGCCGGAGCGGAGCCGTCACGATCGGAAATCTGCTGACGCCCCTGATTCTCTTTCACGGCGAAAAGGACCGTCGAGTCCCCGCGGAACAGGCGCGCATCCTGATGGACGCCGTCCGGCGGCATGGAAAAAACGCGCTGGCCTCGTATTTTGAACTCCCCGGCTGCGGCGGCGCCGATCACTGGAGCGACATCTCGGAAGAACTGCGGCGCTTCCGGGAAGAAACAGCCGCCGCGTTCATGGCACTGCCGAGTCCGCCCGTCGAACTGCCCCGACGCGGAAAGTTCACGGTGGCCGGGTATCTCAAAACACGTGAATTTGGCGTTGAGCTGGACTCCATCGACCGGGTCGCGGAGCTTTTCTACGATCTGGACATGGACCGGTTCGACCTCAGCGCCCCCGGAAAGATTTACCGCGGGACCTCCGACGGGTCGCGGCGGAACGGAAAGGAATTTTGAATGCAGGTCAGGAAACACGTATTGAAGAAACTGGGACATCCGGTCACGCGCCCCCTGCGGACCATGGGATACCGCGATTTC
Source organism: uncultured Victivallales bacterium (assembly GCA_964462755.1). Taxonomy (GTDB): domain Bacteria; phylum Verrucomicrobiota; class Lentisphaeria; order Victivallales; family UBA1829; genus SIG94. The sequence goes on from CAYWZD010000036.1 coordinate 6,280, forward strand.
GTCTCCAACGACGACTGGAAGGAGAATCTGATCTCCTTCACAAGTCTTGCGTATCACCCGATACGGAAACGGGTCGTCTGCGGAATGACCTCGTTCGACAACGATCTGATGTTTGAATTCGATCCTGCTGCCGGAACTTTCTCTACTCTTGGTTTCCGGAAAGAAGCGGAGAAATTCGAGATCAAGATTCACCGCTCCCTCCAGCTGGACTCCAAAGGGAATTTCTACGGGGCGACCGCCTGCCTTCACCGCGAAGACCAGCGCGCGGAAGGAAACGGAGGCCGCATTTTCCACTACGACTATACCACGGGGAAATACGATTTTCTCGGCATTCCCGTGCCGCAGGACTATATCCAGACCATCACGGTGGATGAAGCGCGCGGGCTCGTCTACGGCGTCACTTACCCGGTGTTCGAATTTTTCGCGTTCGACCTTTCCACGCGGGAAGTGCGCTTCCGTCAGTATATGGGCAGTGCGCCGCACATCATGGCACTCGACGACAGGGGCGGCGTCTGGTCCACATGGAACGCGCGAACGCACAATCTGTTCCGCTACGACCCTGATTCGAACCGCGTCGAGTATTTCGACCATTCGCTGATCCCCGGCCAGGGCGCGGACCTCATGTATCCCGGCGCGGGTCCGGTCGACATGATGCTCAACGGCGACGACGGTTTTCTGTATGTGGGATGCGCCACCGGGGACCTTCTGCGGATTCGTCCGGACACCGCCGCCGTGGAATATCTGGGGCGTCCCACGCCCGAACGCCGGATGCCCGCGCTCGAGGTCGGACCCGATGGACGAATCTACGGCATCGCCGGATTCTACGGAGACTGCCATCTTTTCGCCTATGACCGCAAAGGACGCTGTTTCGAAGACTTCGGACCCGTCACGGACGGAGAGGACCGGCTTTACATCGGTCACGACATCTGCTTCGCGGGAGACAACCGGATCTTCGCCGGGGAAACCGATACGGAACAGCGTGCCGGATACCTGTGGGAGTGCGTCCTATGAACCGGAATACTCCGCTCGTCTGGGCATGGTGGGGGTGGGAGCCCCTGCCCTTCTACCTTCAGGCAGGAAACCACGCTCCGGGCACCCGCGGCTTCTCTCCCGAGGCCCTCGCCGACTGGTATCGATGGCTCCACGAGGAATCCACCGTCAAAGCCGCCGCCGAACTCGGAATCAACTGCATTGTGACGCATTTCGTCAAGGGGTTCGGCCCGGAACACGAACGGGAAGAGATGAACCGGACCACCGCACTGACGGAAAAATGTCACCGGCACGGAATCACCGTGTTCGGCTATCTCCAGTATGGGTCCCTTTTCCATGAAACCTTTTTTCAGGAACGCCCGGAGGCGCGCAACTGGATTCAGGTCGCGGAAGACGGGTCTCCCCTGCTCTGGTGCGGAGTGCCATCCCGTTATCTGCCGTGCATCCAGTCCTCGGAATTTCTGGAATACCTCAAGTCCCGCATCCGTACCGGACTGCTGGAAACCGGGCTGGACGCCCTTCACTTCGACAATTTCTACTCGCGTCCGTGCTACTGTCCCCGCTGTCGAGAAGCCTTCCGGAAAGAGACCGGAGAAGAACTTCCCTCCGAAAAAATGACGGCTTCGACGCCCGGCGCGCCCCTTGTCCGGCAATGTACCCGGTTCCGCTGCAATCAGCTGACCCGCCGCATGATCGAACTGCGCGACTATGCGCGTTCCCTGCGTCCGGACATTCTCACGATCTGGAACCCCAGCCCGATCCGGGGAACGCTCGACCAGCGGCTCCTCCGCGGAACCGATTTCTACGATCTGGGCCGCAATGCCGGATTCCTGTGGTCCGAAAGCGGCAACTTCCCCGAAACCGCGGACGGAACGCCGGTCCATCAGGTGAACTTTTTCAAGACGGCGGAGGCGGTCGGTTATCGGACCCTCTCCACCGTATGGAAAAGCGGAATTGAAGGACTCGGACTTCCCGAAATCCCGGAAGCGGTCGCGCTGGTCACCGCTGAAACGGCTGCGTTCGGGGCGGTTCCCGGCAACAACTGGCTGATGCGTCCGGAATTCATGCATCAGCTCCCGGACGGAGTCCTCTGCCGGGAATGGAAACGTCAGATCGATTTCATCCGCAAAAACGACGACCTCTTCTCCGGAAGCCGGGGCAAAGGAGAAATCGCCCTGTATTTCGACCGGGAACGCGCCGAACTCGATTTCGCCGCCGCCTACGGGCAGTTCCTCGCCCTTCAGCAGCTGCTTCTCCAGAAACATTTCTCCTTCGATCTGGTCTTCTCCGGGCAGGAAGAGCGTCTGGAAAAATATCCGCTGGTTCTCGGGGTTTGCGCAAAGAAAGCGGCGGGACGTCCGCTCATGACATTTACACAGGTGGAATTGGACGGGAACGTTTCCGGAACCTATTCCGCCCGGGTGCCCCTCCCGCCGAAAGCCGACGATCTCGCCAACCGCATCCGCGCCGCGCTTCCCTTGCGGGAACTGGACGTAAACGCACCGGAAACCGTTCTGCTCGAACGCCGGACCGCGGCGGATGGAAGGAATCTCCTTCATTTCGTCAATTACGACAACCTTCATCCCGTCCGGGACATCCGGGTCCGTTTCCGGACTCCGCCGGGGCGTCTTGAATGGGTATCAGTGGAGGAAAATCACACAATCCGGTTCTCCGGAAATGAGGCTATCCTTCCGGAACTCAAAACATGGGCAACGCTGGTATGGGAGGCGCAATCATGCTGAAGAGACTCGAAACTATCCGTCTGAAACAGGACCGCGAAGCCGCGATCTACTGTCTGGAACCGCCCGACGATTCCCCGTTCATCGCCGGACTGAAAAATCTCTATCAGCACAAGAGCGACAACAGCCGGCGCGGAATCTTCAGCCGTCTGGACGGCAAATACGCCGGGGAAAGCATCGACCGCTACTTCTTTGCCATGATTGACGGAAAAATCGCGGGCGCATTGTGGTATGGCTGTGGGACTCAAAAAGATGCCGTTGCGGACTTCGGACACGTCTACACCGATCCGGAGTTCAGGGGACTGGGAATCGCCCCGGTCCTTCTGCGGTATTTCAAGGCGGATTTCGCCGCCTCGCCATGCCCGGCGACCTTTTGCACGAGTTCGACGGAATGGATCGCGAAAATGTATCGGGATGTCGGATTCGTCGGAATCATACCGGGAACGACCGCCGGACGCCTGATGCTGTCGACCCCTTCCGGGGCCGAGGACTTTGAAGCCTTTGCCGCCTCCTATTTCCGGAAGGAAGGAACGCTTTCCATCCAGCCGGGCTCTATGAAATACCGTCACGAGGCGGATTGTCTGGGTGCCTTCTCCGGAAAGTTCTCGAAACGGTGTTTCGTTTCGCTCTGGACCGGAGATTACCAGCAGGCGGTGTTTCACCGGGAGGACAACTCCGGCCATCTTCTGGCATGGTGCGACGGACGGGATCACTTTTTCGGCTGGTGCTTCACGGCGGCCATCTCTCCGGAACTCCGCTGTTTCGACTTTTCCTCCCATGAAAATGTGACTCCGCAGGAAGAAGCCGACCTTGTCCGGGAATCCCTTTCCCGTTTTCAGGAAACGAGTCCCCTGCTCGCATGCATCTCTCTCGAACAGAACCGGAAAAGCGAAATTCTGCTGTCTTGCGGTTTCCGCGAATGCGGACAACTGCCGGGACAACTCCTGCTTCTCCGCTGAAACAATTGAGATGATACAAGCAGGCATTTTTTGTTTCTGAAAAAGTGTCATGCAATACTCTCCGTATTGCCGCGGTCCAGCCGAGAATGCGTGTCGTGCAAAGCACGAAATCCCCGCCCGGAGCGGTTCCCACCGCCACCGCAAAGACAAAGAGAATGAGGGCTCCTCGCCCTCAAACTCCCCGGCAGGTGAAAGTCACCTGCACCCCGGCAAACTTGTTTGCCGTCTTTGGAGACTTCGACAGGGCCCATACCAGTTCTTTAAAAAATCGGAAAAAAATATCCGGAAGGCAGTTGACAAACCGAAAAACATGGAATATAATAACTGGCATAGGCCAGCATGGGCCAAGCAATGGAAAGAATCAAAAAATGGTTTCAGCAATTCATAAAAATGGCAGAATTCCGCTCTGCATACAGCTCAAAAATATCCTGATCGGAGAAATCCGCGAAGGAAGCCTGAAAGCAAACGAACGGATTCCGGGAGAACGGATCATCGCTGAAAAATATGGCGTCAGCAGAGGAACCGCGGTCGAAACCCTCAAACTGCTGGAAGAGGAGGGGTATCTCGAAAGAATCGCCACCAAAGGCACCTTCGTCTCCGAAAGCGCCGGAGCGCAGATTTCGACACCGAAAATTCTTCTTCCCTTCCCTGAAAAATCGATCTCGCCGGAACACCTGAACTATGCCAACTGGTGTGCGGACTCCGAAACCCATCAGGGCATCATCGACGGCGCGCGCGAATATGGAATTCAGATCAATTTCCGGTATTTCGAGGACCTCGAGGACCGTGCTCATGTCACCCGTCAGCTGAAAGGCGCAAGGGGGTTCGATGGGGCCATTTTTCTCAGTCAGCAGCTTTCCATGATGAGAAAGATTTTCGATGACGAGGGAATTCCCTATACAATGCTCACTCCGGGAGACAGCGGGGATATTCTGTCATACGTATATTACAGGCGGACGGACGGCATCCGGAGGCTTGCCGAATATGTTTCTTCCCTGGGAGTCCGGCGCGTGGGCCTTTTGAGACACTGCGACATTCAAAAGGAAAACAAGGAGAAAATCGATCTTTTCGTGAATTCCCTGGCACGGAAGGGAGTGGAAGTTTCCCCGGAATGGACTTTCTATCTCGAGGACGACAAGTCGCGAGCATACGAAAAGCTCAAAAAGGAATTTCCGACCCGTTTGAAGGGCCTTCCGGAGCTGTTCTTCTGTGAGTCCGTGACTCATCCGTTCGCTCTCTACAGAGTCATGGCGGACCTCGGATTACGGGTTGGAACCGATGTCGCCGTCATCAGCCACGGCAGCCGGATGGGTTTCAACGGAATGACACCGTCCCTGACCTATCTTCGGATTCCTTACTTCGAGATGGGCAAGGAAGCCTGCCGTCTTCTCGACAGAAAAATCAAAGGTCTTCCTCTCGAAAAGAGCTATTCCCTTCTGGAAGCGGAAATCATGAAAGGCGAGTCCACATTGAACCAAGATAAAAGGAGATAAAAAATGAGACGGCATGTTTTCACACTTATCGAACTGCTGGTCGTGATCGCGATCATCGCAATTCTTGCGGGCCTTCTGCTTCCCGCTCTGAACGCGGCAAGGGAATCGGCACGCTATACTCAGTGCAAGTCGAATTTAAAGCAGATCGGACTTTCCGTCCAGATGTATCAGAACGACTACAAGGATTATACGCCAGTTCCGATCGGTTCGTCTACCTCCCCGTGGCCCCTCCTGATTTCCAACAAATATATCACGAACCTGAAGGTGTGGGACTGCCCCAGCGACAAGACGCGTCTAGCCGGACAAACGACCAAGGGCTCTTACCATAACTACGGCTGGACTCAGCAGGGGGGAAAAACAGTCAACCGAAGTTATGCGTTCCTTCGTTTTCTTGGAATGTATTTGGATGCGCCGAATAAATATTACGGTCCCTTCCGTCCATCCCGGACAAAATACCCGAGCAAGACGCCCGTCTGTTATGATACGGAACAGGTTTATGGCGGCCAGAATTATTATTTTGGATACGGTGATACGGAATACAGCGGGGATCATCACTCCTCCAAAGGAAACGTGCTCTACGCTACCGGTTCCGTTCTTCAGAGCGGATACAAATGGCGATCCGGCGAATACAAGTTTCCGGAGGAAGCATACTCCTATGTCTATTACTGATTGAAAACCATAATCTTGCAACAGAAGGATGAAGATGAAGAAAACATTTTTTGCCGCGGCATTGTCCGCCGTTTCGCTGGGGCTTCCGGCCCAGTCCGACTTCCGAATCAACAATCGGACGATCCAGAGCGGCTTCGAGGAAGGAAACGATTCGTGGACGTATTCCCGTTCCATCGATTTTACGAAGCCGGAAAGCGGTCCAGAGGAGTTCCTTCTGGAAAAGTCCGGTTGGAAACAACATCCGGAATATACAGACATCCGGGGGTACAATGGGGAAATCACACTCAAGCTCAAGGCTCCCGGACCGATCGACACCTTGAAGGCGGATGCATCGATGTGCAATTATGCCGATTCCGTCAAACGCACGGTGGCGATTACTTACTCCCTCAGCGGTTCGGATTTCACGGAACTGGCGTCCAAAGAGTTCGGAGGCGGGACAGTTACGACCGCCGGACAGGTAAAACTTCCTCAGAACAGGGGAATCCTCTGGCTTCGTTTCAGCCGTCGGATCGGGGAGAAGGACACCAACGGAAAATATGGTTTTGTCGTCTTCCAAAAACTTTCAATCCAGCTGACCGGAACTTTTGCAAAGCCGGAAAAAGGAACGGAGAAACAAACGGGTGAAAAGTCCCACGAACTGAAGAACGTCTTTCCCACCGGCGTTTTCTGGGCATGGGAGCGGACGGCTCCGAATGCGGAATACGCGAAAATGGAGTTATGGCAGTATGTCGAGTTCACGATGAAAACTTTACATGACAACGGATATGATACCTGCTGGTTCGTCAATTTCCCGATCAGGGAGCAGGTCCGGGTTCTGAATCTGGCTCAAAAATATGGAATGCGTGTTCTGTTCAATACGGATCTCCTGGATGTTTTTTACAGCGGAGCGGGTTCGCTGGGCCGCATGGACGCTCTGGCTGAACGGACGGCGGCAAGGCTTGGGGAACATCCCGCGCTGCTCGGATATATCCTGAAAGACGAACCACTGCTGGCGGATCTGGAAACCTGCAATTATTTGTACAAACTTATGAAAAATGTCGATCCGTCCCGGGATTCCGTGGCGGTCGTCTCAAACAGGGAGAGTCCGACATTCCTGCGGGAAAGTGTCCTGCCCGTAGTCTGTTCGGATATCTATTACTTCGGCAGTGAGAAGTCCACGCAGCTGCCTTCACCACGCAAGGTTTCGCAAGCTCAATTCACCAATGCCCTCGGCTCCTATGGAACGGCGGCGGAACTCTATGGAAAAAACTCGTGGTTCATGGGACAGATGTTCGGGGATGTCTGGGGCCGCCATTGGCGCAAGGGCGACAAAATCATCGTGGAACCGGGCTGTTATCTCCACTGGAAAATGCCGACAGAGTCCGAAGCCCGCTGGCAAGTGTGGGAAGCTCTCCGTCTGGGCAGCAAGGGGATTCTTTTCTATGTGCTTCACCCGCCGGTTCCACTGGAAATTCCTCCGGCGGAAGCCAAAGAGCCGTGGCAGCTGAAAAGGTTGAAGGTGATGGACAAACTTGCGAAGTCCGCGGCAAGCTGGAAAAACCAGCCGCTGACGGAGAAACAGGTGGAGATCGATCCCGGTGAAGGAATGGTGAACCCCGGCGGCAAGCCAACGAAGCAGATGCTGGCGACTGCTCCGGTCATGAAGCTTATCCGGAAAAACGAGGCATTGCTCGTCCAGCGCAAAAAAGCGGATTTCCCGGTGTTCTTTGCGAACGATCCCCAAACCGATGTGTCTACCTTCGTTTCATCGAATCGCCGTCTTGGCGTAATTGTCAACCGGGACCTGGACCACAAACGTACCGTCTCCATTCTTGTGCCGAACAACGTGAAGAAGGTCGTGAACCTTGAAACGGGCAAATCCTTGACTCTTGCGCGGGAGAATGCCGATTTCCGGAAGTTCCCGCTGGAACTGGAGGCAGGCGACGGCACACTTCTCGAAGCGGAATTCGCAAAACAGCCCGGCATGGCCTTCTGCCGCGAGAGTTTCGACCAGAACAAAGTCCACCGGCTGGCAATCAACAAGAATGCCGAGGTTTTCCATCATGGAGGATACGGCGCGGATGCCAACCGTTCGCTCCGGCTGAAAAGCGAACCGGGTGAGCCGGTCTGTGTCCTACTGAATCTTGTCAATCCCAAAAGTGCTCAGAGAAACTTTTCCGCGAATCTGAACGCCCGTAAAAAAGACGGCACGGTGTTCTGCAAGGTGAATGGAAAACTCACGAATGCGGTCGTCAAAGCGATCTCGAACAGTGCCGAGGGGGAACAGGCCAATATCATGCATCTTCAGAATCTCGCGAAAGGCGAGGTGAGGAAAGCGGAGAAAAGCACTGTGATGCAGGATAAGGATTTCTTCCGCCCCGCGGTAGTTCCGGTCGGCACGACCGCACTGGAATTCTACCTCAACGATCCGAAGGATTACATCGAGGACATCACGGTCTGGTTCGTTCCGGACTGAAAAGTCTTTTCAGCTCCCCAAGGTTCTGCTCTTTCGAGCAGAACAACAGCGCGCTCCTTGAGTTCTTCCAGACGACTGACAAACCCCTGACTGGCGCAAGGCACACCTCCATTATATGGGAATGGCCGCCGTTCATGACGTCGATCTCAGCGAGCGAAATGAATTGAGCTTCCTGTGGTGGAAGGCGCAAGATGAACTCGGGTGGAACGACCAGACCGTCTTCTTCCCGTATTATGCGGATGATCCCGCCATCAAGGTGGTATCTCCGGTTTCCGACCGGATCGTGGCCTCCGCCTACGTGAATTCAGGACGTCTGATGCTGGCCGTCCTGAACGATACGCCCAAAGAGGAAAAAATCACGGTCCGGCTCGATCTGAATCAACTGAAGGTCAAACCCGGGCTGACGGGGCACGATGCATTCGAACCCGGCCTGAGCTGGAAACTGTCGCCCGAATGGACGGACACGATTCCGGCCCGAGGGTTCAGACTCATTGTATTCAAATGAACCGTCCGCTCCATTTCCGGCATGGAAAGCCGGGAATGGAGTTTCCTGAAGTCCTACAGAGAAATCGGAATGAACTTGGAGGTATCGGCCGATTCCCGGGCGCTGATGCAGGTCAGGGTGCTCATGATGCCGTCACCTTCGATCAGGTCGGTCCGGCCGCGCTTGCCGGTCTTCATGGTCTCCAGAAAATCCGCCACAAGTTCGCGATCGCCGCCGTAATGGCTCAGCTTGCCCGGATCGACGTCGCAATGTTCCACATTCTCATTCCGATGAGAGTAAAAGGTCAGATGCGAACGGTGGAAGTCGATTTCCAGCGTGCCGTTGTCGCCGCAGAAACGGGCGCCCCGGCGGCAGGCGTGGAAGTTGGCGATGAAGTTCTGGCTGTGCGCCACATGCGTTCCGGTATCCATGCGCACGATGCATTCCCCGATGTCCTCGATGGCGATGTCTTTGGAGTAAACGCAGAACCGTTTCTTGTTGAATTTTCCGTCGGGGGTGGACGTCCGGGAAAGCCGTTCCGCCGCTTCGGGCACCGATTCGGCCCCACCCTTTTCCCGGAAGAGACGCATCGGGCCCTCGGGACAGGTCGCGGCATCCGAACAATTTTCGCAGGTAAGGTCGTAGGGCTTGTCGCCCCGGTAATAGACCTTCGCCCTCATGCCACAGACCTCGACCGGACGACCGCCCGCCAGATAAAACATGTAGTCGATGTCGTGGACCGCCTTCTGAAGAAACATTCCGCCGGTCTTTTCCGCATCCCGGAACCAGGTGGCGAAATACACATCGCCCGGAGTGTCCTCGAACCCGACCACCTGGCGGACGGGTCCGACGAGACCGTCGTCCATCATTTTCTTCGCCCGCTGCGTCAGCGGACACAACCGCATCGGAAGGGACACTTCCACGGGCGTCTTCGAATTCCGGAAGGTGTCATGCAGACGGCGGACCTGTTCAAAGGTGATCGCCACGGGTTTTTCGATGTAAAGGGGAATTCCCAGCACTTCGAGCTGACACGCCACCTCCGTATGAAAGGTGCAGAAGGTTCCGATGATGATGCCGTCGAGTTTCGGAGCGGAGGCGATGAATTCGGCGACATCGTGAAAGAAGCGGCAGGAATCCGCAAGCCGGACTTTTTTCTGCGCCATGCGTGCTTTGGCGTTCTCGAAATCATAGTCCGTCACGGCAACGACCTCATAGTCGTCCCCGTAAATTCCCAGATATCCGGCGATCGTGGCCGCCTGAAGCCCGCATCCTACAATTCCGATCTTCAGCATGGAAAGACTCCTTTCTGATTGTTGAAACGGTTCAATATACTTGACTTTTTCCTGCATTGCAATATAGTAAAATTGCAGAATTGTTCCAAATTGTTGTCGAAAGGAATCACCATGGCCTCTTTCACGCGGAGAATCACCAGCGGACAGCCTCCAAGAAACGGCTCGTTCCAGGAGGATTTCTACCTTGACCTTTCCTGGAGGGCGGTCAACGGCCTTCTCGGCTGCTGGGGAGTCGGCTCCGCCTGCTGGCGGGACGGATACGGCACGCGGTGCGGAAGGGCGGAATACTATTCACTGGAATTTGTCACGAAAGGCTCTTTCCTGCTCCGGGACGAATCGGAAACCAGAATCTTTTCCGCGGGAGACATGTATCTGCTCGGAGGCAGGACCGGCATTGTGCTCCAAGCCAATCCGACGGGCTGGAAGAAATGCCTCTTTCTGCCACACAATCCGGTCACGGAAGTCATTCTGGGGGAACTGTTCCGACAGGAATCCCATCTGCATCCGGAAGCGACGGCGACGGGAGCCCGCATCGACGCCGTCTATCAGGCGGCTTCCCGGAACGCGCCCGAAGTGGAT
>CAYWZD010000037.1:0-16685 GCA_964462755.1 uncultured Victivallales bacterium
TGCCGTCCATGGTCAATGACGAAAAGAAAATCAAGCAGATCATCGAATTCGAGGCGAAAAGCGCGATTCCCTTCGAAATGCACGAAGTCGTATGGGATTCCCAGCTCCTGAATGTGGCGGATGACAACGGGGAAATCGAAGCCATGTTTGTGATCGTCAAGAGCGAAGAGATCGAGCGGATTACCGCCTTGATTGAATCCTTCGGCAAACAGATCTCCCTGATCGAAGTGGCGCCGACAGCCTGCTACAACGCCGCCCGACTGAATGGAATCGGTGATGACAACTGCGAACTGATTCTGAATATCGGCGACCGTTGCTCCTCTCTTCTGTTTGTGGACAACGGTCGTTTTTTTGTCCGCATCATCCCGATTGCCGGTCACGCCATCACCCTTCAGATCAGCAAGGAATTCGGAATTTCTTACGAAGAAGCGGAAGAAATGAAGAGACGTCATGGATTTGTGGCGCTCGGCGGCGCTTACGAGGAACCGGATTCCGAAGTGGCCGCGACCGTATCAAAGATCGTCCGGAACGTGATGACCCGTCTCCACGGCGAAATCAGCCGTTCCATCAATATCTACCGTTCCCAGCAGAAGGGGCGCAAGCCTGAAAAGCTATATCTTTCCGGCGGCAGTTCCGTGATGGGATTCACTCCGCGGTTCTTCTCGGAAAAGCTCCGCATTCCGGTGGAATATTTCAACCCGTTCAAGAACATTGCAATCAGCCCCGACATCGACAAGGAAAGGCTGGCGGATATCGCCCACATGTTCTCCGAACCGATCGGATTGGCGCTGCGTCATCTGATGACTTGCCCCGTCGAAATTTCTCTCGTTCCGCAATCCCTTCAGAAATATATTGAATTCAAAGGGAAAATTCCTTATTTTTACGCATCCGCCGCCTCTCTGCTGCTTTGTCTGCTGGTCACCTTCTTCGGTTTTTCCAAACAGCTGGAAATTGCAAATGCAAAGAAGAAGGTCGCACAGGAATTTCTCCAGAAAACCAAGACGATCGTTTCCAAGCTCCGGAATGCGGAAAGCGAGTTCAGTTCAGCAAAGTCGGAATATGATGAGGCATCTAAAATCCTGAACGAGCGGAAATTGTGGCCGAATATCCTGAATCAGGTGGAGGCGATTCTCCCGGATGATGTGTGGCTCACTAAATTTGAGCTCTCCACACAGAGCGGACAGAAGAAAGGCGCTGACACATCCAGAGGCGGCCGAGGGGGAGGTCCCCCGCCCCCCGCGCCGGAATTAATGTTCGCAGGCATGGGCGGTCCCGCTCCCGCCGCCCCGGTAGATTATATCTCCGTTTATCTGGAAGGACATGGGTTGGTAGTCAATAATGATTTCAGCGAACGTTTCACTCGCCGGCTCAGCAACTCAAAGTTCTTTGTTTTCAATAAAAATACGGATGTGATTGATACCCTTCAGGATGGTGTTTTCATGGATGGCGCCTTCAATGTTGCAACTTTCAAATTAACACTGAAGCTGGCGGAGCCGATTAAAAAGTAAGGATTGTTTTCCCGATGAATCTTCTGAAGAAAAACATAGTTTTCGTTATCGTCTGCGTGCTGACGGTGATTGCTTCTGCATATCTGATCTATCTGGATTTTGCGAAGCAGAGCGAGGTCATGACCACAAACGAGGAAGCTCAAAAAAGTTCAGAGGAAAGCGCCAACGCCTACAAGTCCGGGAACAAACCCGTCGAACAGAACGTGGAAATGATCCATGCCGATACGGAAAAACTTAAACTCAAAACTGTGGCGCTTCAACGGATCTTCGGGAAGCCTTACCGGAAAGCAATGCTTGCCTTCGCTGCCGCTGTAAAATCTTCCGAAGATGAACTTTACGCAAAATTCAGCGCTCTGTTCAATGATGAAAAAGAAAAAGTAAAAACAGCCGATGCACTGGTTCCGAAACTGCTGGAATCCCTTGAAAAGGAAAAAAATATTTCCAAGCAGGATATGGAAGCCGCATTCAGAAAATTCATTGCTAATGTTCAGACGGAGACGGTTGAGGAGCTTACCTATCATACCGGTTATTCCCTGCTCGCGGCGGCACTCGGACTTCAAAGGACCATGAGCGCTTCCATGACTCACGTCTACCTGACCCAGCTCCAGAAAAAAATCAATGATCAGCGGCTGATCCCCGGAGTCACCAAACTTTCCACCGTTCAGGACTTTACCTTCAATCAGTTTGTCAATACGTTCCCTTCCGGCGACGCCATCCTCGACATTCTTTACACCATGCCCATCTATGAGGATATTTTCAGCCGGATGAAAAAATCCAGACTGGTTCAAGTGGATTCATTCTCCAGACTCAGCGTTGTCAAGCTTTCCGACAAATACACTGTATACTCCTTCAAAACAAGGATATATGGTCCGATGGATTCCATCCGCGCATTCGTAAACAACCTTCAGAATGCATATAAGGATAACCGGGTATACGTCATTACATGGATTTCGATTTCTTCGCGTTCCACTGATGAAGTGGAAAAAACCCGTGCCAGTATTTTCGGAACAGGGGCTGCTTCCCAGGACCAGATGGATCGCAATCCCCGTCGACAGCCGATGTCCAGGGCACGTCACCGCAGCGAACTTGAAATCGAAATGCAGCCGGACTATGGAAGCACGGTCATCGGGCTCGACAACAATGTGACGGCCGAAATTGAATTCAAATATTATGTCTATACGGGCGACTGGCTGAGAAAACAAAATTAACGGATGAGGTCTTGACGTGCAGGCGTTTCTGAAAAAACATTATGAGAAAATACTGTTGGCTGCCCTTCTGACAGTTTTTATCTGTCTGCTTGTCTTCCAGTTGATTCTCTGGCAGCAGGGAGAGCAAATCCAAGTGATTTCCCTGAAAGGATTCAAGAAGCCGCCGCCAAACTATGTGGCCGTTAAGTTTGAGGCGGAAGACTCTCCCTACAATCAATTGGTTCGCCTGGCCACTTTCCCATATTGGGAAAAAAGCGTCTCCAGAGACGGAAGCCGGAATTTCACGGACATGTTTCTCCCTTATCCTCTGGCCATTTGTCCCTACTGCAACCGGGTCATCCCCTCCAACGCCTTTCCCGCCGTCAATACCCTTGAACGCGGAGTTTGTCCTTACCCGGATTGCCGGAAAACGCTTCGCGCGCCCCTGCGCGCTGTCCTTGCCGAGAACATCGACACAGACGGCGACGGAATTCCGGATAAAGACGAGGCCGCGTTGGGAATGAATTCGAAAGATCCCACCGATGCTTTTGTCGATACCGACGACGACGGGTTCACCAACTATGAAGAATATATTGCAAAAACCAAAATCAACGATCCGAAAAGCCATCCTCCCTACTATGAAAAAATACGGGTTGCCAGCATTATGCGCGCACGTCTCCCCTTCATGCTGAAAAATATTTCTTTCACGGACAAGAAAGACAAAAACAGCGCCACGATCCAGATCGAAATCAAGATTCGCCGTCCCAGCGGAGAGGCCACCAAAAACGATCTGCTCCGTGTCGGCGATCCCTTCCTTACATTGGTTGGACGCTTCCAGATTCTTGACATCATCCCTGAGTTCTCCACCAATGCCACAGGATTGGAAGTCAACAATTCCAAGATCATTGTTCAGAGGGATGACACCAAGGAAAAAATGACGGTTGAAATCGGTAAACCGGTCGATGAGCCGCGTGAAAAAATTACGCTGGTATCCGAAGGCAACAAACAGGAAATGGAGCTTTTTGTGGGCTCGGAATTCACTGTCGGAACCCTCAGAACGAATATTGACAAATACAAAATCATTTCCTGCAACCAGGCGGCACGAACAGTCGTTCTCCTTTATGAACAAGACGGTAAGGAATATACGATTGGACCCAAAACCATAATGCAGTCCAGAGTGGATGCTGTTAAAAAGCCACCGAGACCGCCACAGTCCCTGCGGGATGAGAACAAGAAATAATTATAAGGATTAACCATGAGAACATTATTTTTGAAAAGGGATGGACATGCCATCGGAATGATGCTCGGTTTTCTGGTGACCATGATGATATCTCATCCGCTGTATGGTCAGGCGGGAACGGGCGGCAATCCCGGCGAGCCGAAGCTGGACGCTTTTGAATTTGATGTTCCTTCCAATGTCCAAAGTGAAGAACTCAAAGGACGCAAAGCCGTTCTTGAAAACAATGTCTTCCCCCAGGTAAAGCTGGGAGACAAGTTCATGCAGCAAAAGGACTTCCAAAGTGCATTCCAGGCATATCAGAGAGCAGCCTCCATTCTCTCTAAAAACAATCTGGGAAGCGGTCCCTACGTCATTTCCGTACAGAGCCGGATTTCCGCACGTATGCTGGAAGCCCGCAAACAATGGGGCCTTTCGGTTTTCAACAACGCCAAGAAGGTATATCTGGCCGCCCTCGTCGCCAAAAAGCATGAAGACGCCATGGAAGGGTTCAAAACCGCGGAAAAAATCGCCCTCTCGGCCCTGCCCGCCTATTATGCAGGAAAAACAGAAAAAGAAATGGCGCCGTCTGTTGTAGGCCCCCTGACGAAGTCAAATCCTGCTTTCAACGACAATGTTCAGGCTTTCGTCATGGACTGCAATAAGATGTCCGCCGCATATGACTTTAAGAATGAAACCTCTCTGGACGCTGTCGATCCTGACTACAACCGCCGTAATGAGGAAGTGGCGCTGCTGTTGAAACAGGGCGAGATCTACTACAATACCAAGCAGTATGAGAAAGTCCGCTCCAACATGGAAAAAATCCTGGTACAGGATCCTTACAACCAGAAGGCGCTGACACTCCTCAACAAAACCTACAAAAAACTGTATCTGATCGGTATGGCAAGGGCGGACAGTGATGCAATCGAACGAATGGCGGAAGTGGAATGGAAATGGAGTGAGCCGATTCCGCCGGTGGATTCCATCAATTCGGATAACGCCCCGCATGAAATTTCCGGAACCCGCGCAGCCCTCTATGACAAACTTCAAAAAATCATTGTGGATAAAGTCGAGTATGAATCTTCCGACATTCAATCCATTCTGGAACATCTGGCCAAGATCAGCAAACAGCAGGACCCCGAAAAAATCGGAGTCAGCATCATTCCTCCATCCAGCGCTGACCTGCGGACAAGAAAAATTCAGTATCTTGAACTGGAGCAGATGCCTCTGCTCGACATCATTAAATATGTTTGCGAAATCGCGGGCCTGAAGTATAAAATCGATGACAAGGCAGTGATTGTCGGAGTCAAACCGGCCGGAGACATGGAACTGGCTTTCTTCCCGATCCGCAAATCCATGATCCAGCGGATCGCCGTGGAAGGGGAAGGCCCTGCGACAAAGACGGAAGTGAAAACTGGAAAACTTTCCGACGCCACGGAGAAGTTCGCCGACAAAAGTCTTCTGGATGAAGTAAAGGATGAGCGCAAAACACCGGAAGTGACTCAGGAAATGCTCAAGAATTACTTCACTCCGATGGGAATCACTTTCGATGAAGGCAGTGCTATTTCATACGACTCGAAAACAGGTAAACTGATTGTTAAAAACACTCCGGAAAATCTCCGGAAAATGGAAACACTGCTCAAGGAAATTGACATTCCGCCGCCGCTGGTCCTTGTGGAATCCAAAATTCTGGAAGTATCCATGACCACTCTGGAGGAACTCGGCTTCGACTGGGTACTGACCTATACGAACACGGATACGAACCATACCGTTACTTTCGCCGGACTGGATTCCAGTACATTCTATAGAAGCACAGGCAGCCATTATGTTGTCAGCGGCTTGAAATTAATCCCGAACTTCGGTGGTGAGAACCAGTTCGATCTTTCTCTTTCCATCCGCGCAATCGACCAGAAAGACCGTTCTGAAATGCTGGGTGCCCCCCGTCTCCTCGTCGCTTCCGGATACACGGCAAAGCTTGAAGTCGCCGAAGAGCGCTACTTCCCGGACAGCTGGACCGACCCGGAAGTGGAAATCGTCAACGGAACTTCCTACACCTATACCCCGCCCACCCCGGAATTCGGTGATTCCACCCCTGTGGGCACTATTTTCACGGTAACGCCCACGGTCGGCTCCAACAATTATACAATCGTTCTCAACATCGAGACGGACATCACCCGGATGACCGGCTGGTCGAATTATGACTACAGCATCATCATCGGCGGCCTGATGACTTCTCTGGCCGATCGTTCCACCACCAATCTTACTCCGAAGATGAAAATGCCCGAGTTCTCAAAACGCTATATCAAATCGACAGTAAAAATCTATGATGGAGAAACGGTTGTAATCGGCGGTATTCTTGAGGATATTGCTTCCCGCGTGGATGACAGATGGCCAATTATCGGTGACGTTCCCCTTATCGGCCGGTTGTTTGCCAACGGGTCCAGTGCCAGCGTGAAAACCAACCTCCTGATTTTTGTGACGGCAAGGCTTATGAAAGGAAACGGACTCCCTGTCAGGGAAGCCCGTAAACAGGGACTCTTTGAGTTCGGAAACCGCTAATCTGGAATGATTTTGTTATGAAAGAAAACTGCTGCTATATGATAAAGGAGGCCGCAATGCTGAAATGGCTTCGTTTGAGGTTGATTCGATTCACCGTGACTTCATTCCTTCTGTTTGCCGCCGCTTCTGCCTTTGCCCAGCAGACGGTTCCAACCTCTGTTGCTTCCGCCCCCAAGAACGGAAGCACTTCTTCTCCAGAGGTTATTCAGGCAAAAAATGTCTTCAGAAGCAAAGAAATCATTCTCTTGCAAAGCACCGAAAAGAAGATCGACCAGACGGTCGCCGAGGCTGTCCAGGCATACCAGAAAGATGAATTCGAAAAAGCCATCGACCTGTATCTCGATGCCAAGAAACGTCTTGAAGCGCTTAACGAATCTCATCCTCTCCCCCGCCTCAGCGCCAAAATTGACAATTGTGCGCTGGCAATATCCAAGGCATATTACTATTGGGCTCAGAAAATTTATTTCGAAGCTGAAAAATCGGCTAAAGTCGCAGATTTCGACAGTGCCATCGACAAGTGTGAAAAAGCAATCCGGATTTATCCGCCCTGCAAGGAAAAAATGGAAAAAATCATCGCGCAATACCGTGCGATGAAAGAAAATGCTCAGGACAAGGAAAAGGTTGCGGAGGCCAACCCGAATCCGCAGGACATCTATGATAAGAGGGTTTTGATTCGTCAGGGCGAAACTCTTTACAAGGCCCGGCAGTGGGATAAAGCCCGTTCCAAGTTTGAAGAAGTGATTTCCATCGACCCCTACAATGAAACCGCGGTGGATTATATCCGTAAAATCAACATCAGGCTTCAGGAAGCGGCCGAACTCCGCACCGGAGTCACAAGAAACGCCCGCAATGCGCAAGCGGAGTGGGAAATGGTCACCCCCCTTGTCAAGCAGGATGTCACAGCAAACTCCAACATCCCTGAATCCGGGGTTTCCAAATCTTCCAATAATGACCGCATCATCAAAAAACTGAAAGACATCATCATCGATAAGATCAGTTTTGAAGAAGTTTCTATTGCCACCGCGGTGCGTTATCTCCGTCAGTGCAGTAAAGAGAAAGACCCTGAAAAAATCGGTGTCAACTTCGTTCTGCGCGGGAAAATCAATCAACCGCTCAGTCCGGAAGGTGAAACGCTGGCCGTGGGCGAAGGAGCCGCCGCCGGAAAAGGCGGAGGTGGAAAAGAAGAATCCAGCGAAGTCGAACCGCTGACGATGATGCTCGAAGAAACTCCGCTGGAAACGGTGGTCAAGTATATCTGCAACCAGGCAAACCTGAAATACCGCATTGACGACAATGCCGTGATCATCGCGTCCAAGGACGTTCCTTTGGATGACGTTCAGACCAAGGTTTATCCGGTGGAAAAATCTGCCATCAAACTCCGGGAAGGAGAGAGCATTCAGGACTTTTTCACTGAACGCGGCGTAACTTTCGATGCCGGAGCCTCGGTGGTTTATAAGGAATACATCGGGCGCCTCATCGTCACGAACACCCCGAAGGAGTTGCAGATCCTCGAAAGCATTCTCAAGGAAATGAACACGGTCGATCCGCAGGTCCTGATTCAGACGAAATTCGTCGAAGTCAAGCTTAACGACCTCGAAGAACTGGGCTTCAAATATGAATTGTCCAGAAGCAACGCCAACATCGCTTATGAATCCGCCACGAGCTCCGGTCTGGTGGCCGTAGCTCCGGGAGGGACCTTTACTTCCTCGACCATCTCCAACGTTTACTCCACAAACACATCCGATGCCAACTGGCTGAACTACAGTTCAACGGTCGGGGCCAATACCACATATACAAACTCATCGTCTGATACGGTTTACTATACAAAAGCCCCTCTCCAGACAAGCAGTTCGTCTTTTACCGTCGGCGGAACGAACCTTATCCGCACATTCAGCGGTACGGGAACTTTGGAAAATGACACGACTTACGGAGAAGCGACTTCGGTTTCATCCTACAACAACGCCGGTTACAAGGTCAACGCCTCTCTCTATGCCTTGGACCAGTCGGATTCCGCGGACGTTCTTTCCTGTCCCCGCGTCACCACCATGAGCGATTCTCCCGCCACCATTCAGCTGGTAACGGAAAAATATTACCCGACAGAGTGGGATGAAGCGGAATATACCATGATGGGAAACAACGTTCCCGTATTCACCGGATCTGTCCCGAACTTGGATGAAGAAACTCAGGAAGGCATCTCCCTGACCGTCACCCCGATGGTAGGCCCCGACAATTACACGATTTCCCTTCTGATGCGGCCGCTGATCCGGAAATTCACCGGGTGGGATGACTACAGCTACACGGTTCCCATGCAGTTGAACACCAACAGTCCCACGGTCAACGTCCCCAACACGGTGATCATGCCGCGCTTCGAGCAGCGCACGGTGGATACCAGCGTCGAATGCACGGACAACGGCACGATCGTGATGGGCGGACTGATCCGGGATGAAGTCTCCGTTGTTGATGATCAATATCCTATTCTGGGCGACCTCCCCCTGGTCGGAAGATTCTTCCAGTCCAAGGGCAGGGATTCTTCCAAATACAACCTGCTGATCTTCCTCTCCTGCCGGCTGGTGAACCCGGACGGCTCGCCTCTCCGCGAACGTGAGAACCGCGGCATTCCGCCGTTCAAGAACTGAGCAGGATTTTCCGGAAAGGGATGGAGTCTTTCCATGCCGTTTCATGGCGGCCCGGGAGTCTTTCCATGGGAAACTGCCATTGGTTGAACCCTACGGATTTTTTGTCACCTGATTGCCGGGAACCCATTCCGTTTCAGCATTATTCTTCCGCTGTTTCTTTCCGGAGATTCGATGGAAACCCGATTTTGTGGAGTGGAACATTCATCAGAGGCGAAAGTGAGGCAAACCATTCCGAGGGAGCCTGGAAAATCATTTCCGCCGTATTTCCTTTGAAACGCAGCTCGGCAATCGGCTGTTCTGGATGCGACAAATCGTAAAAAGCGAAGGGATGTTCCCCCGCATTGAGGGAAAGAGTTACCGGCTTGAGGAGCTCCTCAAGACTATTCTTCTCCAGAGCGCTCGTATAGTAAAACGCAAGCCGTTTTCCGGAAGCGGAGCAGAACAGCGACGGATCCTTCGTCACCTGAAACAGGTTCGGATACGGGGTGTATCCCAATCCTGAAGCCATGCTTGCAATCGAGGAAACATGTTCCGGACGGATTCCCAGAATCAGTTTGGCGGAAGACTGAACCGTATCCCTCCCAAAACTGAGAACGGCAAAGCCTGTCACCGCGGACGGCAGAAGCGGCATCAGGGCATTCTGCCGGTTCCGGAAGAAATACGCCTCGCCATGCCGATACAGGGATTCGCTGGGCGGCAGACGGAAAAGAAGCAGGGAATTCGCTCCCGCATAGGTTTCAATGGCGCCTTTTTCCGGAAGGGGCTTGGAAAGATAACTTTCCAGCGCGGATTTTTTCCTCGCCTGAACGGAGAGTTTGAGAATAAGGGAATTGTCATCGGTCCGGAAAGAAAGCCGAAGGACATCCACCTCGAGCATCAGTTCGTCCAGCGCACGGAAAAGAATCCCGTGGCTTTTCTTTTCATCATCCAGAGAGGTGAACAGAAAGTCAATTTTATCCGGAAAAGCTTCCATGACAAGGAGAGAATCGGAAAGTTTTTTCCCCGGTGCGGAGACCGGAACGGGGTCGCTGACAAGATCCTCCGTGGAAAGTGTAACCAGCCCTTTTTCAAGCCGCGCACGGAATTTCACATTCCATAATGTAACCTTATCCTTGATGGCTCGAACATTTGGAACGGCATAAGCCGTGATCTGCATCGAGGGCTTGTCTCCAACCTTGTAAAATACAATGGAAACAGGACGGGTCGGGTCCATTCCGAACGCGGTTCCCCCGACTGTCAGCGCCACAGTGAAAAGCGCCACACTGTCCCTGAAATTCGGCGCTATGCAATTCCCCAGCTGCGAAACCGCGGCGGACACCCCGATCACGGATGCCATTTCGAAACGGACCACCTCCATTCTCTGCGGAAGTTCCCGTTTCTCCGCACTTGAAAGAGAGCCGGCGAAAACCATCGAAAGACAGAAAAAAAGACAGGGGTTGAGCAATCGATTCACGGGTCAGGAGTCCTTTCTGAAACGGGCGGTGAAGGAGGCATCGCAGTCGGCGTCCTGCGGGAGGATCCGGCAGATTCCATCGTTGAGAATCCCCGTAATGGGATTCGGGAAGGGCTCCAGGGAAAAGGACGGATGCTTTTTCAGAAAAGCGTCGACCATCCCGCAATTCTCGCAGTCGAACAGGGAGCAAGTGGCATACACCAGCACACCTCCCGGTTTGACCGCTCCTTGCGCGATATCCAGAAGCGCCGCCTGCGTCCGGTTCAATTCATGGAGACGTTTCTTCTCCAGCGTCCATCGGGCGTCGGGATTCCTTCTCCAGCGTCCGGAAGAACTGCATGGAGCATCCACCAGAACGCCGTCACAGTTGTCCGCCAGCTTTTCCGGGAGAGTGGCTCCGTCCCACACTTCCGCGCGGATATTGGAAAGCGACGCGAACCCCGCGCGCTTGCGGAGTTCATCCAGGGCGCTCGAACGGATGTCCGTCGCGTTTACAAGCCCTTTTCCGGCCATCAGGGAGGCCAACTGCAGAGATTTCCCCCCTCCTCCGGCGCAGACGTCCCACCAGCGTTCCCCCGGAGACGGCGCACATGCCAGCCCGATGCACTGGGAAGAAAGGTCCTGCACTTCGATCCGGCGCTGCCGGTAGGATTCCAGAGTCAGGAGATTCACATGAGGATCACGGATCATCAGGGCGTTCGAAATCCGGGGATGGACAACACTTTCCACGCCTTCGCCCTTCAGCTGTTCCCGGACTTTCTCCGGATCGGCCCCCTGCACCCGGAGCCAGAGCGGCGGACGCCGCTGCATGCACATTCCGAAGGTCTCGTCGACGGAAAAGGAAATCTCTTCCCGCGCCCACTCCGGCAGAACGCACTCCCAACCGGGAACGGACTTGCCGCAGCCGGAAAGGGAGAGAAACGCATCCAGACGTTTCAGGGGGGAGTCCAGCAGAAGCAGAGAGGAGAAGGAATCGGGATTCACTCCGACCGATTCCAGCCAGACGGAACAGACCGGATCGGTGATTCCTTCCGCCGCGGCGCCGCCGAGGGCATACCATTCCGGAGCACAGGGGCGATTCTCAAACGCCTCCCGGAGCGGTCCGAACCAGCGCAGAACCGCAAACACGATTTCCGCATAGAGGCGACGGTCGCGCGAGCCGATTCTGCGGTCATTCCGGAAATGGTTCCGCAGCCAGGCGTCCGCGGGAACACCGTCCGTAAAAACGGCATGAACCGTACGTTCCAAGATTGTTACGCACATGACTCCCTGGGTTTTCACCCATGAATCTTTCATCGGTCCGGCATTCATTTACTCTTTCCCGTCCGTCGTTACAACCAGGTGAGGCAGGGCGCCGATAGAAGTCCGGACGGCGCTTTGTATTCTTCCATCCGGTTGGCAAACGTATTGAAGACTTTGACATCGAGTCGGTAAGGCCCGATGATTTTTCCGAGATGGAAACGATAGGGCGCCCATACCGCGCGTCCGAGGAGATTTCCGTTCAGACGGACCTCGCAGATGCTTTCCACCTCCGGAAGACAGAGAACCGCATCGCTCCCGTCGCCTTCCGGCGAGAAGTGATAGGTAGCCGCGCCGGAATAGAAGGGGTGTCCCTGTTCCGCCCAGGAGCGGGCTTCCAGCCGGCCGGAACGCTTCGAAAGCCGGATTTCACATTTCTCCGGTTCGAAAATCGCCAGATTGTAGAGGGAAATGATCTTCCGGCTGTATTCGCCGGAAACCTTCGCCTCCGCGTCGAATTCCCCCGTCAGATAGACCGGCATGTCCCATCTGGTCTCCGGAAATTCGACCGTGAAATCTCCGGCCTTCGCTTCAACGGGATATTCCATATAGACATCATCGAAGACCTTCACCGGCTTTCCGCCGGATAATGTCTTCCCGTTTAACGAGACTTTGCCGTCGATCTCACGGGGAACCTGAAGCACCACTTGTTCCAGCGCCTCGGCCGCAGTCCATTGGGCATTCTTGTGAAACGGAATCCGGTTGGGAGAATCCCATGTGACCGGAACGGGAAATTCGAGGGAAAGCTTTTCCTCCGGCCGGAATGGGGAACGGTATTCCTCATACGGCCCGCCGACAACGGCAATTTCCCCGGGCTCGAGTTCAAGCGAGACCTTCCTGTCCCCGAAAGCAAGAGTGCCGCAAAGCGCCGAATCGCTCCACAGGTTCGAAACCAGAAAACATTTGGAGCCGTCGGCATAGGTGCGGATCATCCAGCAGAGTTCGCCGCCGTCGAAGGAGGCTTCTGGCGCGGGAAGTTCCGGCAGGGTCTCCGCCAGAGGGTCCAGCACACAGGGGAAGGAGGCGGCATGCGCCCGGTCGGTGATGACGTAGGCATACGCGGCCCGGTTGAGGCGGTCGCAGATTTCAAACAGCTTCGAGCCGTCCGCGCCGCGCCAGATTTCGGGAGTGGGATCGATCACGGCGATCTCGGGCTTATATTCGCCCTGCGAGGCGATCATGCTGTATTTGGCGATGAAGTCATTGATCTCGCGCACTCCATGACGCAGCGAGCCATGAGTGAACTCCGGCGGTGCGAACGATTTGGTGGCATCAAAGAAACGGTGATGGACCGCGTGCGGAACGAGGAAATTGACACCCTGAAGAATCTGCCAGGTTGCGATCTGACGGATCATCGCCGGATTCGCGCTCCAGTTGGTCGCGGCAAAGGCCTCGCAGAGCGCACGTTCCTTGTGATGCGCATATGCGACGCTGGCCGCGTATTTGGCCCGCACATCCCATTTCGTCTTCCGGAAATCGGGATTGAAGAAACGTTTCGGATCGATCGCTCCGCCCCGGGACACCGAAGGAACGAAATAACGGCTGTCGAAATGGGTGCCGCCGTCAAGCATGGCCAGTTCGTGATCCGTCCCCGGATGATCGCAATATGAGGCGAGCGCAAGATACTCCCCTTCGGAGAAAACGGAGGAACGCTGGCACTGTTTCGCGGTAAGCGGCCCGGTGTCGGACGTGTGGAAAGAGTATTTCAGACCGTTGGCCTTGCACCATTCATAATTCTTTTTGAACCAGCCGTGATAGAGATCGGAGGCCAGACGCCAGTAGTCGGCGGAAGCATCGGGCGCCCGGCCTTCCAGAATCTCCGGCAGGAACGGCTCGACCTCATACCCGAACCGTGCACGGAAATCGGCGGAAAAGTTTTTGCACCACGGAAAATATACCTTTCCGTCGAGGGGAGGAAGCTGGTTGGGCATGCACCGGCGGTTGTCGGCGTCGGAAAAGAAACCGACAATCGGATTGTTGAAATATTTTCCGAACCGCTTCTTGTATTCCTCGTAGACCCACTGGATAAAGAGACGGGAACTTTCCGGCTCTTCGAACGCGGGAAATCCCCAGGGGACATCCACCGGAACGACTTTTCCGTCGGGGGTCCGGGTCAGACGCTGCTGCTTGAGGTGCGGGGCGGTATTGGCGATCCGGCGTCCGGCGTCTCCCGGCGGGAAATCCCAGCCGTCGTTGATCCAGATTTTCAGTCCGTATTTGCGGGCGGCGACCAGAAAGTTTTCCAGCGTCTTGAACCAGAAATCAGAGAGATAGAGGTCAAGATCGAAGCCCGTGGGAGGCTTGTTGAACAGAATGCAGCCGCCGTATCCGGCGTCTTTGAGACGGCTCATGGCGGCATCGGCGCTTTTTGCGTTCAAATCTTCTGGAACGGTCGTGTTCAGAAAATAAAATGGAATCGGGCGGAAATCATCCAGGCTGCTCATCGTTTTCTGCTCTTTCTGTCGTTTCGAGTTCTCATGAGTGGTACTATATGGGGCGTGAATCAAGATTTCAAGACGAAATCATCCAACCTTTTTTCAAAAATGAGTATGCCGGAAGAAAATCACGATTTCTTTTCCCGGAAAACTTGAAAATAATACTTTATATGATATTTTTATAATAGTAAACAAAATACTAAACAACCTCTCTTTTGAAGGCATGGAGAAAATGGAAAACTATGATGTGGCGATCATCGGAGCGGGTGTGAGCGGGGCGGCGACCGCCTATACGCTGTCGCGCTACGATCTGCGGATCGCCCTGCTGGAAAAGGCGGCGGACGTCGGGTTCGGGGTGTCCAAGGCCAATTCCGGAATCGTGCACGCCGGATTTCATTATCCGCTGACCACACTGAAGGGACGTCTGGAAATTCTGGGCAACCTGATGTTTGAAAAACTGCAATACGAACTCGGATTTCCTTTCCGCCGCTGCGGAATCGTGGTGGCCTCATTCTCCGAGGAAGAGATGAAGGAAGTCCGCAAACTGTATCGGCGCGGACTCGAAAACCATGTTCCGAGGATCGAACTCTGCGACCGCGAACGGATGCTGCATCTGGAGCCGAAACTTTCCCCGGAGGTCATGGGCGGCCTCTACGCCCCGAACGGCGGCGTGGTGGAACCTTACCGCTACGTGTTCGCCCTGACGGAGCTGGCGAAACTGAACGGCTTGGAACTCTTCACGAACTGCGAGATCGTCCGGGCGGAACGGAAAAACGGTCTGTGGGAGCTTGCCGACGCCTCCGGACGTCTCTTCCGCGCGAAATATGTCATCAACGCGGCCGGGCTTTACGCGGACGAGGTTTCCCGGATTTTCGGCGCGGAGGAGTTCAAGATCGTCCCGCGCAAGGGAGAGGAGTTCCTGCTGGACCGCAATTCAAAGGCGTATCCCTCCAAAGTCATATTTCCGGTGCCGACGGGTCACTCCAAAGGGGTGCTGGTGATCCCGACGGTCGAAGGGACGACCATGGTGGGCCCGACTGCGGAAATCGTGGAGGACAAGCAGGACTCCTCCACTACCCGCGCCAACTTCAAACAGGTGTTCGCTCTTGCGAAAAAGATGGTTCCCGCCGTTTCCGAGCGAGAACTGATCACCAGTTTCAGCGGATCGCGTCCAAGCATGGCGGGCGAAGACTTCCTGATCGAACCCTCGAAAAAGGTCCCCGGATTGATCCACGCGGCGGGCATCCAGTCACCGGGTCTGACCGCCTCCCCCGCGATCGGCGGATACATCCGCGACCTCCTGAAGAAACAGGGGCTGGAACTCCGGGAGAAAACAAACGTGGTCCGTTCCCTGCCACCCATGCCCGCCGTCCGGAACATGAGTCCGGAGGAAGCAGACCTCCTGCACAAGGACGACCCGGCGTGGACGCGGATCGTCTGCCGCTGCGAAAGCGTTTCCGAGGCCGAGATCGTAAACGCGATCCGCAAGGGTCACACCACGCTCGACGGCATCAAATTCTATACCCGCGCTGGAATGGGCCGCTGTCAGGGCGGGTTCTGTTCCTACCGGATCATCAAACTTATTGCGCGGGAGACCGGCATGACCCCGGAGGAGGTCACACGGCGCGGACGCACCGGCACGATCCTCCGCGGACACATCGGGGCGGAGGAGACAAAAAATGAACACTGAAAATGTGGATATCGCCGTCATCGGAGCGGGCGCGGCTGGACTGAGCGCAAGCGCGGTCTGTGCGCGGGCGGGTCTCCGCACTCTGGTGATCGACCGCGAGGAGACGCCCGGAGGAGTTCTGCTCCAGTGCATTCACAACGGGTTCGGACTTCATTACTTTCATGAGGAGCTGACCGGTCCGGAATACGCGGAACGTCTGCTGAAAAAGGCCCGCGCCGCCGGAGTCGAATTCCGGATGGAGTCGGCCGTGATGAAGCTGCGCGAACTCGGAAACGAAAAGGAACTGATCCTTTATTCGGGCGCGGACGGCGTGACGATCATCCACGCAAAAGCGGTGATTCTTGCGATGGGATGCCGGGAGCGGAGCCGCGGAAACCTCGCCATTCCGGGTGACCGCGTAGCCGGGGTCATCACCGCCGGACTCGCACAGCGGTTCCTGAACATCGACGGTTTCCTGCCCGGTTCCAGCGCTGTGATCGTGGGGTCCGGCGACATCGGACTCATCATGGCACGCCGCCTCACGTGGTGCGGCATTCAGGTGAAGGCCGTAGTGGAGATTCTTCCCTATCCCTCCGGGCTAAGCCGGAACATCGCCCAGTGCCTCGACGACTTCCACATTCCGCTGCGTCTTTCCACGACAGTCACCGGGATTCACGGACGCGACCGCGTGGAGAGCATCGGCATCGCCCCGCTGGTGAACGG
>CAYWZD010000038.1:0-16355 GCA_964462755.1 uncultured Victivallales bacterium
TTTCAAGGCGGGACTCGACAAACGCGTCGTCGTGCAGATGCGGATACGCGTCATGAACCCGCGTGATCTCTTCGCTCTGTCCCGGCGACAGCACTTCATGCGGATTCAGACACCACGTTCCCTGAAGAAGCCCCTGCCGGCGCAGAACCTCATGAATCCCCGGAATGCACCCGGCGAAACCGTGCGAGGGATCGAAAAACGCCGCGTTGCAGTCAGTAATCTGAACGTTCCGCGTCAGGAGTTCCGGCGGAACCGGTGCCCCGCTGTCGATCAACGCGTGGACCTCTTCCAGCAGAGTCACGGCCTTATGCGTCCAGCAGCACCAGTGTCCGAGCAATCCGCCGCGAATCCGCATCTTCTTTCCGGCAATGTCGTATTCCGTGAGGAGGTCGACCAGAATGTTGTCGTCGTTCCCCGTATACAGCGGGATGTCGCGTCCGGACTCCGCGACCGCACGCACCACGTCGAGCGTGCAATAGCGGTTGAAAGGCGCCATCTTGATCGCCAGAATATTGTCGATTTTCGCGAACTCCTTCCAGAACTCATACGGAAGGATCCGTCCTCCCACGCTCGGCTGAAGATAAAAGCCGATGACCGGAATGACCTTCGCGACGGCCCGGCAATGTTCCAGCATTTCCTCCAGAGTGCCTCCGGCGAAAGCCGAGAGACTGAGCAGTCCGGCGTCATAGCCGTTCGCCACCTCGAATTCCGCCTCGCGGAGCGCCTGTTCCGTGCGGCCGCAGATGCCGCCGACCTTCAGGATTCTTTTGCCGGCGCGAGCGCACCATTCGTCGATGAAGGCGGAAGTCTCGCGCAGGACCGGCTCGAAGAGTCCGATCTCGGGTTTGCGGATTTCGAACTGCGTGGAGTGGACCCCGACCGCGATGCCAGCCGCCCCGGCGTCGATATAGTAGCGGCAAAGTGCCCGCTGATAGCGCGGCGAGAATTTGCGGTGTTCGTCCAGAGCGAGCGGCTGGGCCGGAATGACCACGCCGCGGCGGACCGATTTGAGAACCTGCGAAGGGATGTCTTGAATGGTTTTCATGATCAGAATTTCCCGTTGCTGACTTCAAAGTGAGTGGGTTTGCCGATGCTGACGCCGCCGTTGCGGATCCAGTCCACCTGCCAGAGGATCAGCTGTTCGAGCGAAACGCGCGGATATCCGAAAATGCGGCACATCTTCGCGGAGTTGTTCAGATACTGGAGCGGTCCGGGTGTTCCCTTGAAACGGACGTCCTTCCCCATGAGGCGTCCCATCTGAAGCGCGACTTGTTCCACGGAAGCGGTCTCCGGACCGGTCACGTTCAGGATCGCGCCGGGACTCGCGCAGAGTTCCAGCGAACGCAGGGCATTGGAATTGGCGTCGCCCTGCCAGATGACATTGAAATGGTTGACCGAGTTGTCCACTTCACGTCCTTCCCAGAGGCTCTGTCCGATGTCGTGCAGAACACCGTAGCGAAGATCGACCGCATAGTTCAAGCGGAACAGCAGCAGTTTCGTGCCGAATTTTTTCGAAGCATAGTCGAAGATGCGTTCGCGTCCAAGACACGACTGCGAATAATCGCCCACCGGCGCAGGAATGACCTCCTCCGTGCATCCCCCCTGCCCCACGGTCGCCAGAGGATACACGCACCCCGTGGAAAACGCCACAATCCGGCTTTCCCGGAGGTGTTCCGCCGCATAGGATGACGCCAGCGTGTTCATAGCCCAAGTGAGAGACTCACTCCCCTCGGTTCCGAACTTGCGGCCTGCCATAAAAACCACGTTCTTCACTTTCGGAAGAGCTTCGACCTGTTCGCGTTCCAGCAGATCGCACGGGATCGTTCCGATGCCCCATTCTTCCAGTTTTGCGCGGTCTTCGGCATTGGAGAAGCGAGACACGCCGATGACTTTCTTTTTCACGCCCGCCGCGCGGATGGCATTCAACGCCAGACGCCCCATGCTGACGCCCATTTTTCCGGCGATCCCGAGGATCATGATGTCCCCGTCCAGCCTCTTCATGGTCTCCATCAGCGCTTCCGGGGGAACCGCAAGCAGTTCCTCCAGCATTTCGACACTCTCGATCCGTTCCGGGCATTTCATGTTCGCACCTCCACGATGATGATAAAAAACCAACTGTTTGTTTTTATTTTAACACAAAAACGGAAAATGTCAAGTCCGGAATGAAAAATGCGGACAAGATTTCATTCGAGAAAAAAAACAGGGTTGAACGGCTGAAGCGTTTTTCTCCGTGCGGATGAAGGAACTTTTCGGGCGGAAGGAATTCGGATAAAGCGAACATTTTTCCATATTTTTTGACGGCCTCATTGGAAATAAATGAAAAGTGGGATTATATTTAACATCCTCATTGACTGTGGGTGAAAAAACTTTTATTGAATTGAAAAAAAATAAAAAAGGTGAATTATGTCTCTGGAAACATTGCTTGAAAAAGTTCAGATTGAAGTAAAGGAAACCGATCCCTGCACCCGGAAAATGGAAGCGAAATACTCCGCGGAACTGGTCGATGCCGCGTTCAAGGACGCTGCGAAGGAAGCCGCGAAATACGCACAGCTTCCCGGATTCCGCAAAGGGAAGGCTCCCCTCGGTCTCGTGATGGCGAAATACAAAGATTATATCCTCGACGACGTCACCAAGATGCTCCAGCAGAACGCCTTCCGCAAACTTTCCGAAGATGCGAAGCTCGACATCGTTTCCTTCGGCTCCATGAACGCGTCGGAGAAGCCCGAACAGGGCAAGGAATATGCGTTCTCGCTCGATGTTGAGATCGCTCCCGCATTCAAGATGCCCGAATACAAAAATCTCGCCGTCGCGGTGGAAGCGGACGAAACCTACGAAAAGCATTACGCCGCCCAGCTGGACTACATCAAGAACCTCTACGCCGAATTCCTGAACGTGGAAGAGCCGGCCGCCCAGGGGGATATGCTCAAAGTCTCCTATGATTCCGACTTCGTCCTTCCGGAAGACGCCTCGGCCGCCCTCAAACGCGCGGTCAAGGCTGAAGAGGGCTGGTTCTTCCTGAACGAACCCGAACAGATTCCGGGCCTCCTCAAAGCGCTGACCGGCGCGACCAAAGGCGGGGAATACAAGTTCGAGGTCGAATTCCCGGCGGACTGGCGCGAAACCGCGCTGGCCGGGAAAAAGGTCAACTACACGGTGAAAGTGTTTGAAGTCCAGCGCCGCGTGCCGATCGCCTCCGAAGAAAAACTGGCGGAGAAGCTCGGCATGGAAAGCGTGGAAAAACTTCATGATTTCCTGAAGAACAAAACGGAAAACGAGCTGGAACAGGCGAAAAAGCAGAAGGTCAAGGCCAAAGTCTCCGAGATTCTTCTGGGCGCGGTTGCCGACTTCGATCTCCCCAAGGGACTTCTTTCCATGACCACCCAGCGCGAGTTCTCCCGCATCGCCGAACAGCTGGTCCGCAAGGAAGAAGACGTCGAAGCCTTCAAGTCGGAAAAGGAAAAGCACCTGGAAAATGCCAAAACGGAAGCTTCCCAGAAGCTGAAGAAATTGTTCGTGCTCCGGAAGATCGCCGAAGCGGAAAAGATTACGGTTTCCCAGGAGGAAGTCGATCTCCAGATCCGCCAGATGAGCGCCTATCTGGGCTACAAGGAAAAAGATGTCCGCAAGATGCTCGAGAACAACGGCGGATACAATGAAATCCAGTCGGATATCCTGATGGACAAGGTCATCGATTTCGTGGCTTCGCAGGCCAAGGCCTGAGTCCGTCCGGAAAATGTCCGTTTCAATGAAAAGGAGCAGTCACATGTTCAATAACTACACCATACCGATGGTCGTGGAACAGACCGGCAACGGCGAACGGGGATACGATATCTTCTCCCGTCTGCTCAAGGACCGGATCGTTCTGCTCGGGACAGAGATCAACGACGCGTTCGCCAATCTCATCATCGCGGAGCTCCTGTTCCTTCAAAGCGAAGACCCGAAGAAGGACATCGACATGTATATCTGTTCGCCGGGGGGCAGCGTGACCGCCGGACTGGCGATCTACGACGTGATGCAGATTCTGTCCTGCGACGTGAAGACCTATTGCGTCGGTCAGGCCGCCAGCATGGGCGCGGTGCTTCTCTGCGCCGGGACCAAGGGCAAACGCTATTCCCTCCCGAACTCGCGCATCATGATCCATCAGCCGTGGGGCGGAGCCCAGGGAACCGCGTCGGACATCGACATTCAGGCCAAGGAAATCCTGAAGCTGCGCCAGAAGCTCAACGGGATTCTGTCCTACCATTCCGGCGTCCCCCTTCCCCGGATTTCCAAAGACACCGACCGCGATTTCTTCATGTCCGCCGAAGAAGCCGTCAAATACGGCATCATCGACCATGTTCTCCCGCATCGCGAACGGCCGGTCGAAGTGAAGAAATGATTGTTTGAAAAGGATCGAGAATGCCACGGAATAAAAACGAAGATTGCTGTTCCTTCTGCGGACGCCCCGGGTTCACCCCCGAGACGGGACCGCTGATCAAAGCCAATGAAAACACGATGATCTGCCGTTCCTGCGTGGATGCCTGCCAGCAGATTTTCCAGGCGCAGGAAGCGGAGAAATCTCCCGACGGAAACGCCGCCGGGGGATTTGCCGACATCATGAAGAAACCGCTGCCGAAGCCCGCCGAAATCAAGGCGGAACTGGACAAATATGTAGTCGGGCAGGACGAAACCAAGAAAATTCTCTCGGTGGCGGTCCACAACCACTACAAACGTCTCTTCAAGCGCGGCACGGATTCGGCGAAGGACATCGAAAAAGAATATCCCGATGTGGAGATCGAAAAAAGCAACGTGCTCCTGATCGGCCCGACCGGCTCCGGAAAGACCCTTCTGGCACGGACGCTTGCCCGCATGCTCAATGTCCCCTTCTGCATCACGGACGCTACCACGCTGACCGAGGCCGGATATGTCGGTGAAGACGTGGAAAACATCATTCTCCGTCTTCTTCAGGCGGCGGATTTCAACGTGGAGAAAACCCAGGTCGGAATCATCTACGTGGACGAGATCGACAAGATCGCCAAAAAAGGCGAAAATGTCTCCATCACGCGCGACGTTTCCGGCGAAGGCGTGCAGCAGGCCCTCCTCAAGATTCTGGAAGGCACCCTTGCCAACGTCCCGCCGAAGGGCGGACGCAAGCACCCGAACCAGTCCTATATTCAGGTGGACACCACCAATATTCTGTTCATTGTGGGCGGTGCGTTCGTCGGTCTGGACAAAGTCGTGCAGCGCCGGATCGGCCATCACGTACTCGGTTTCTCCGACCAGAAGGCCTCGACGAAACAGAAACAGCTGGAAGCCTCGCAGATTCTCAAGCATACCGAGCCGGAAGACCTGATCCGCTACGGGATGATTCCCGAGTTCATCGGACGCCTCCCGGTCGTGACCGCTCTGGAACCGCTGACGAAAGAGGAACTGGTCCAGATTCTGACCGAGCCGAAGAACGCCCTGACCCGCCAGTATGAAAAGCTGCTGGCCTATGAAGGCGTCAAGCTCACCTTCCGCAAGGATTCCCTGGACGCTCTGGCCGCAAAGGCCGTCGAAAAGGGAACCGGTGCGCGCGGCTTGCGTTCGATCATCGAAAGCATGATGACTTCCATCATGTTCGATCTGCCTTCCCGCGAAGACATTGCCGAGTGTGTCATCACTCCGGAAACGGTTGAAACGGGAGTGCCCCTGCTGAAGAAAAAGGAAGCGCGGAAAGAAGCGTAAAATCCTTCCCGTAAAAATTTGAAAGCTTCGTCGGATGTCGTTGTCCGCCGAAGCTTTTTTTTGACAAAAATCAGCGTTGCTTATTTCTCCGTCGCGAGTTCCTTCTGAAGGGAACGCAGGACTTCCCGGTCATCGAAGGGATGCTTCACGCCGTTGATTTCCTGATAGTTCTCATGTCCCTTGCCGGCAATCAGGATCAGGTCGCCCGGCTCGGCAAGGCCGACCGCCCTGAGAATGGCCGCACGACGGTCCGGCTCCACCTCATAATGGGCGGAAGGAAGCATTCCCGCCTCAATTTCGCGGATAATCGCAAGAGGGTCCTCCGTACGCGGGTTGTCGCTGGTGATGATTGAAAAATCGGAGAGTTTCGACGCGACTGCCGCCATTCTGGGACGCTTGGTCCTGTCGCGGTCGCCGCCGCATCCGAAGACCGTGATCACACGGGCGCGGGCAAAAGCGCGGACCGCACCAAGCACTCGGAAAAGCGCATCGTCCGTATGGGCATAGTCGACAAATGCGCGGATTCCATCCGGGAAGTCGAACGGCTCCAGACGGCCCGGCGGCGCAATGTCGGGAGAGGCCAGAATCCTTTCCAGCAGGGAGGCGTCCACCCCGGAAAGCAGCGCCAGAGACGCCGCCATGGAGAGATTATATACATTGTGTTCTCCGATCAGTCCCGACTTCAAATGAAGAACCGTCTTTCCGAGCGTAAGAGTGAAGCGGACGCCTCCGGAAGAAAGTTCGACTTCGGAGACCTGTATCCGGGCCTCCGGATCGTTCCGCAGGGACAATCCGCAGACAGCCTCGCCCAGAAGCTCTTTCAGCAGTCGTTTTCCCCACGGATCGTCCGCATTGATCACAGCGGGAGCTCCCGGACGCAACATCCGCGAGAAAAGAATTTTCTTGGCCTGAAAATAAGCCTCCATCGTTCCATGATAATCCAGATGGTCGCCGGTAAGATTTGTGAAGGCCGCGCCGGCGAAAAGCAGGGAGCCGGTCCGGTGCTGGTGGAGGCCGTGGCTGGAAGCCTCGATCACCGCGCGGCGGCAGCCGTTCTTCCGCATTTCCGCGAACAGACGCTGAAAGGCAAAGGCGTCCGGAGTCGTGCGGGCAGCCTCCTCGCAAAAAGACGATCCGGTATCGTATTCGACCGTGGAAAGCAAGCCGCAGCGTTCTTTCGGGAATGCCTCCCGGAAAATCCGCCGGAGCATGAAGGCGATCGAGGTTTTTCCATTGGTCCCGGTCACGGCAAATACATCCATGTCTTTGGCTGGAAAACCGAAAAACGTTTCGCAGAGGAGTCCCCATGCACGGTAGGAATCCGACACGCGGATCACGGCAATCTCCGGCGGAACGGACGCCTCCGCCTCCGAAACGACCACGGCGCATGCTCCTCTGCGGCAGGCGTCCGGAAGGAAACGGTGTCCATCGGTTTTCGCGCCTTTGATCGCACAGAAAATAGAGCCGGGTACGACTTCCGCGGAGTTGTTGGTCACGGCAGAAACGGGCGCGGACTCATCTCCATGGAAGGAAACTGCCAGCTCCCGGAGAGAAAGCAGGTATGCGGAAAGAGGAAGTGCCATGAGGTTCAATTCTCCGGTTCGATGACTTCCATTCCGGTGGAACGGGAGCCTTTCAGAAACACCAGATCTCCGGGCCGGACCATTGCCCGGACGCCATTCACAGCCAGAGCGGCCGACGGAAAAGCCGTGATATTCTTCTTCACAACGGAATTGAATACTTCCAGAGCTTCCATCATCCGCAAGCCGACCGCGACAATCCGCGCCGTGGGAAAGAAGTCGCAGGCGAATGAAAGAACCCGCATGTGCTCCTTCAGGGAAGTCGGACCGATTTCAGCCATGTCCCCGAGAACCAGAATCAATTTTTCCGGAT
Source organism: uncultured Victivallales bacterium (assembly GCA_964462755.1). Taxonomy (GTDB): domain Bacteria; phylum Verrucomicrobiota; class Lentisphaeria; order Victivallales; family UBA1829; genus SIG94. The sequence goes on from CAYWZD010000038.1 coordinate 7,600, forward strand.
CGGCAAACTCGGAAAGCCATGTGAGAGAAGCGCACATGCTGTCCGGATTCGCATTATAAGCGTCATTCAGCCAGAGGGCGTCTCCGTGTTTCTGCCGTTTCATGCGCATTCCGGGAAGAACGATGGAGGAGACTCCGTCGGCAATCTGTTTCAGCGTAAGTCCGAAGGAAAGGGCGACTGCGGCGGCGCCTCCCGCATTGAGCGCCTGATGTTTGCCCGGCAGATTCCAGAGGATCGTCACATGTTTCCGCGAGGCGGTATCGATGAGGTCAAAGGAACTGCCCTCGATATTGCCTCCATGATAGACGACCTGGACGGAAGCGTCATCATCAAAACCGAAGGTGAGTTTCTTTTTGGCCTTTGCGGCGGCGGCTTTGAGAATGTCTCTTCCCGCACATTGCTGAGGAAAAACGGCGATTTCCACCGTTTTTGGCGCAAAAACATGCGATTTCTCGGCGGCAACGCCTTCGACGGAACCCAGAAATTCCAAGTGACAGCATCCGATGGAGACGATCAGCGAAGCATTGGGACGGGCCATATTCGCCAGCGGCTCGATCTCGCCGGGATGGTTGGTGCCCATCTCGATGATGGCATACTGGTGTTCCGGGCGGAGGCGCAGCAGATTCTGCGGGACCCCTACATGATTATTGGTGTTCCCTTCTGTCGCAAGGACATGAGCCTTCCCGAAAGTATGGGAAAAGATGGCGTTCAGTATCTCTTTGGTGCTGGTTTTTCCGCAGGAGCCGGTCAATGCAATGACGTTGAGCTTCGGGAACCGCTTCCGGTGAAAAAGGGCAAGCGCCTGATATGCGTCCAGCGTGGAATCCACCAGCAGTGCGGGCACGCCCGGTGGGACCCGGTCCGCCTTCTCTTTTTCGACGCACAGAAGCGCAGCGCCGTGTTTCACCGCCTCATGAAGAAAATCGTGAGCGTCCATCCGTTCTCCGCATAACGCAATGAAGAGGGATTTTTTCTGTTCGCACCTGGAATCCGTGCTTACCGACTCCACGGTTGCCTTCAGGTCGACGGGAAAGGCAAAGACACCGCCGCACGCTTTCCGGATTTCCGCAAAAGTAAACAGTCTCATTTCATCACAGACTTTTCTGGAATTTTTCCTTTAAAGTTCAATCACGTCGACCACTTTATCGCCGAAGAAGACAACGCGCTTGGTCACGCCCTCGTTGCTCCAGTAGAGCCAGGTATCCACGGTTTCCGACGGGGTGCGCATGGCCGGAGGCGGTCCGTAGGCCAGCAGGACTTCCGAACGGGTCATGCCCTTCTCCACAATCCCGCGCCGGATCTTCTCATAAATGACCGGACGGACCCCCATCGTCAGGTCCTTTTCGTCGCGGAACACAAACAGCCGCTTGATGAAAACTTCGATCGGGACCAGATTGCGGTTGATATTGTAGTTGATCTGGAATTCCTTGCCGTCGGATACACGGCGGAAACGGATGCGGTCCGTATTGGCATCGATGAACTCGATCTTGGTTCCGAACGGAAGGATGGTCCCCTGCTGGATGTTTTCGCTGGCGATTTCCCCGTCCTTGTCATACCACAGGTTATAGGAAGTGTAGACCGAGGAGAATTCCGGCATCTGGATGATTTCCTCCGGAATCACGATGCGGGCGCAGCCGACGACCGCGAAAAGAAGCATGGACGCGAAAAAGACAAAACATCTGTTTTTCATAGGGTTCCTCTGAAAGAGTTCGAGTTGATTTCCGAATAGCGGTAATCTATGCTCTTTTTGCATAACTTTCAATGTTTTTTCACTTGAAAAACGGGAAAAACAAAGGATATTGTGCCTTCGGCAATCATTCGGTAAAAACGCCGTTCAATCAACCGGAGTCTCTGAAAATGTCCAAAAAAGCGGTGGTCCTGCTCAGCGGCGGACTGGATTCGGTCACCTGTCTGGCCGTCGCCAAAAGCGAAAACTATGAAATCCACGCCCTGTGTTTCAACTATGGACAGCGTCACAAAGTGGAGATCGAATGCGCCCGGAAGAGCGCGCTCCGCATCGGAGTGGAAAAGTTCCATCTGATCGGCTTCGACCTCCGGATGTGGGGCGCTTCCGCCCTGACCTCGGACTCGTTGTCGGTTCCTGAATTCGAGGCCAACCGCGACAGCGTGCCCATTACGTATGTTCCCGCGCGCAACATGATTTTCCTCTCCTTCGGAGCCGCCCTCGCGGAAGGGATCGGAGCACGGGACATCTTCATCGGCGTCAATTCCATGGACTACTCGGGATATCCGGATTGCCGCCCCGCCTTCATCGACGCCTTCCGCCAGTGCGCCAATCTGGGCACCAAAGCGGCGGATGAAGGATGGCAGTTCAATATCCGCACCCCGCTTCAGTATCTCAAGAAGACAGAAATCATCCGGCTGGGACTCTCGCTCGGAGTGGACTACTCCCTGACCCACAGCTGTTACAACCCGACCCCCGAAGGACGCCCCTGCGGTCATTGCGACAGCTGCGGACTCCGCCGCGAGGCATTCGCTTCGCTCGGCATGAAAGACCCCGCCCAATAACCTTCAGGTCATGCTGATTTGCATTCTTTAAGGATGGCAAAAGTTATTTTGAGCTCAACAGATTTTTGTGTCGCAACGGTTCGGGTAGGTTCGGCAGTCCCCTGCAGAACTGAAGGGTGAAAATTCAGTTCGCGACGGAGTCACGAATCTACCTCGATTTGCGCCGAATCGAATGCTTCTCCAAGAATATCGCGGGCGGAAAAAGCATCCCATCCCCCCTGCCCCGAGAAAAAGGTCAGTCCTCGGAAGGTCCGGTTTCGACTTTGCGGTTCAGATTCCTTGCCATCTCGGCCAGCGCCGAAAGATCCAGTTTTCCACTGCCCAGCTGCGGAATCTTTTCAATCCGGATGAAGTTTTCCTCCTTGGGAATCCACAAATTCGGAATGTTCGCCGCACGGAGTTTCGGAACCAGTTCATGCGGTTTGACAACCTCGGAATTGGTGTAAAAAACCACCAGTTTCTCGCCGCGTTTCGCATCCTCCGCGCCGGAAACGGCAACCACCCGTTCTTCGGGGAGAAGGATATTGTTGATCTCCCGTTCGACCAGCTCATGCGGAATCATTTCGCCCGCGATTTTGGTAAAGCGGGAAAGACGGCCCGTGATGGTGATGAACCCGTTGCGGTTCATGTGTGCGATGTCACCGGTGATGTACCAGCCGTCCCGGATGACTTCCGCGGTCTTCTGCGGTTCGTCCAGATAGCCCAGCATGACGATGGCGCCCTTGACGATCAGAAGGCCGTCCGTATCCTCCGGCATGAGGTTGAAGGTGGACGGGTCCACGATTTTCGCGCAGACTCCCGGCAGCGGCGGACCGATGCTGCCGCGTTTGGCAACCTCGGTCCCGAGTTCCATGAGGGAGTTCGCCAGATTGATGGAGACGATCGGGGAAAGTTCCGTGCAGCCGTAGCCCTCGGCGATGGCCAGCCCGGTCAGTGCATAGAAACGGTCGGCAATGTCGTCACGCAGTTTTTCCGCACCCGTCACGACAAACCGGAGCGATTTGAAGACTTCCGCCGGACACCGCCGCATATAAGTCTGAAGGAACCCCGGCGTCGCCATCGCAACAGTGATTTTCCGTTCGACCAGTGCGCGCCCCACCGTCAGGGCATCCAGCGGGTTGGGAATCATCACGGTCTCGCAGCCGGTCGTGACCGGAAGCCACAAGCATACGTTCATCCCGAAGGAGTGGAAGATCGGCAGATTTCCGAGAATCCTGTCAGAGGAACTCCAGCCGATGATGTTGATCAGCGAGGAAACATCGCCCGTGATATTGTGGTGGGAAAGGACGACTCCTTTCGGAATTCCGGTGGAGCCGCTCGAGAAGATCACCACCGCGGGACGGTTCACATCCTGCCAGCTCGCCGGGGAAATCAGCTTCATCAGTTCGCGTGTGTTGAGAATCGAGGCGAGAGTCATCCAGAACAACTTGCGGGGAAGCGGGGTCGCCTTCGGAAGGATGTCCTCCAGATAGATCATCTCCGGCAGCGGTTCCATGTGGAGCTTTTCCAGAAACGCCCGGCTGGTGATGATGTGCTTGAGTTTTGTCTTGCCGACCGCATGGATCTGGGCGGTCCGGGAGGCGGTGTAGTTCATGACGGCCGGACAGCGGTCCGACATGAGAATTCCGGACAGCGTCATGACGGCGGAAATGCCGTTGGGCAGCATCATGCCGACATATTCAGTGTCCTCGCCGGAAATCTTCCGGATGTAGCGGCTGAGGAGGACGGAGCCGGCCAGAAGGGACAGATTCGGGATTGCCCGGGAACCCTCCGGATGATACTCACGGATCATCTTCCGGAAAGGGAAACGCTTGCAGATGAACGCGAACTGGGAATGGAAAGGCCGTTCCTGCGGTCCGGGAACCATCTCCGTCTCGGCGGCCAGTTCCGTCAGGATGATGCGGAGTTCGTAAGCGGAGGTATGACGCGGAATCGGAGTCCCGATCGTGATGGTCGCCGGATGCGGCAGTTCGTTCGGCCAGCGAAGCCTGAAATGACCGTAGTAACAGGAGAAAATACTGCCCCATGTCATCCCGATCCGGACAGGAATGATCGGAACATCCACATGGTCTGGAAGCATGAAATCCATGCCGTCCTTGAACTCGGACATGCTCCCGTTCCGGGTGATGTCCACCTCGGGAAACACGCAGACGATGTCCCCTTTCGCCAGCGCGGCGCGGGTCTTTTCGAACAGGCGTTTCAGGCGTTTCGGCTTGCCGGACGGCACCTCGAGGAACCCGGCCGCCTTATACAGCGGTTTCATGAAACGGTTCCGGAAAAACGCCTCGTGCATCATGAAACGGATCGGACGGGTCGTGCACGCGGAGATGAAAAAGATGTCCACGAAGGACGCACGGTTGGCGACCAGCAGAACCGGTCCCTCTTCCGGAATATGCTCTTTGCCGAAAATACGCAGGCGGTAGAGCGTGAACAGCAGGAGTTTCATCAGCATGCGGAGAAGGAACTGCGGCATGAGAATGAAGGTCACGACCGCCAGCGCAAAAGTCAGGAACGCCAGCACCAAAGTAACCGTGAATATCTGGATTTTGTAGTAATACATGAGGAAGGACAGCCCGATGGCGGCCAGCAGTCCCAACCCGAACGGGAAGTAGAACCAGGCGAAAAACGCCGGACGCAGCTCCCGCTTGACAAAATATTGCTGATACGCCTGCATCGGGACCAGCGTAATTCCGGCGAAAAGGCCGAAACCGAACAGAAGAATCGCCAGAAATCCGCTTTCAATATACAGGTCGGAATAGTAAGGAAGCGTCCCCACCAGCAATGCAAGAATCGTCATGGAAAACGAGGACGGAGGCACCAGTCCGATTTCGACGTTTCCTTTGGAGAACCAGCCCCCGAGAATACATCCGACCACTCCGCCGATCACCGCCGAAGGCATGATCAGATAGAGCTGCATCTTGGAAATCTCCATCCCCCGGAAATTGATTCCGATGTATTGCACGCTCATGGCGGCCACCAGAATCATGGCGGCGAAAATATAACTCTCCCCGATCCCGGTCAGAACCAGTTCCCGATAGCGCGGCTGTTTGCGCAGAGTTTCCAGCCATGCTCTCGGCAGCTCCTTGAACTTCAGGTTGCGCCTCAGGGGAAGATCGGGATTCAGCCCCATCGCAATCACCAGACTGAAAAACGCCAGCAGGAAGGAAAAAACGCCCGCCGTCCAGGTCGGACCGCCGAAATTCAGGTTGAGGCTGAAGGCGAAAACCGCCGAGCCCGCGCCAAGCCCGATTCCAAGGAAGGTCGTCGCCTCCGTCACCGCGCTCGCCCACGGGAGCGACGCTTTGCCGACGACTCCCGCCGTATATCCTTTCAGGGCGGGACGGTACATCGCATACTCGATCCCCATCAGCAGCACGACCAGAAGCAGGGGAAACGAATGCATGGAAGGCAGAAGGGCGATGAAAATGGTTCCGGGAATCAGGAACAGCGCCTCGAAAGCCCGGGAAAATGTGATCACGTTGCGGCAGGAATAACGGGTCGTCAGATAATGGACCGGAATGCACGTGAAAAGCATCGGAAGCGTGTAGATGGTGAACACCAGCAGCACATGATAGGACTGTTTTTCAAACAGCGGATTGAAATGGTGGATCAGCAGGGCCGCATACGAACAGAAAAACGCGGGATTGAAAGCGCTCAGAAAATTGGTTTTTCCGGCCACGGAAATCGTATAGGAGTCTGTCGGCCTGTCCATGAAAAAATCATCCGCCTCACATGTTTTAATCAAATATAAATTCTATGAATATAGCATCTGAACAATATAATACGTGCACAGCATGTTTTCAAGGTAAGATCGGGCGTTTCGTCCCCTGATTTTCACATGTGAAAGTTTCCTCCGGCAGGGGAAAATCCTCTGCGCCTCCAAGAAAATGCGGGCGCATTTTCCGTCTTTAGAAAAGAATGTCATGCAATATTCCCAGTATTGCCGCAATCCAGCCCGAAGCAGTGGAACCGCCGCCGCAAACGCAAAGGACAAAAGGGCTCCTCGCCCTCCAACTCCACGGCATGGAAAAATTCCCTGCCCCCCGGCAAACTCGTCTGTCGTCTTTGAAAACGCCGACTGACGCCATGCGGCCCCATGAAATATATTGTAGGAAACGGTTTGGGCACGAGGGGAGAAATGGTTTGCGCAGATTGGCGGGGAGTGAGCAAATTGAATGAACGATTTTATATAAATCGGTTTGCTCATGGGAGAGGCGTTAAAAAGGCCCCGGGGACCTTTGCAATGCGGTCTCCGGAGCCTTGAACAAACCTTTTCAGAAGAATCATACAGGAGCGCTTTACTCGCTCTTGGCGGCTTCGGATTTCTCTTGCGCCGTGTCAGACGCGGACGCCGACTCGAGGAAGGCGGCAAGCTCGTTGACACCCTTGTCCGCGGCGGCCAGCGCCGTCTGCTTCTGTTCCTCGGTCAGCTTCCCGTCACCGACTTGCTCCGTCAGCCACGTCTCCAGCCTTGCACGGCCGCCCGCCTCATAAATAGCCACTCCTGTTTGCGCCAGGGCGGATTTGATCGTCTGGATCACGGCGGCCTTTTCCCCGGCGGTCCAGGTGCAGCCGGGAACGGCAGCCATAACGGCACAGGCAACGATCACGAGAGCAAAACTTCTTTCAAACAGTTTCATGTTTGTCCCTTCTGCCTCATTCCGAGGCGGCATCGAGTTTTTCCTTCGCCGTGTCGGCAATCGTGTCGGCGGTCTTCTGGAGAGTGGTCTGGTTCTGACTGTTGATCTCCGAAAGATCGTTATCCGACTTCTTGGTCGAGACAGAATCACCCGCGACAGTCACCTCCGAGTTGGAACTGGAGACGCCCGTCGCCGTGACATCGATGTCCTGGCGGGTCGCCTGGATCAGGAGGGCAACCTTTTCCATGTTCTGCTGATCCTTGTGAATCGAGGCAATGCCGCCGGATCCGGTCTTGAAGTCGATTTCGACCGTCGGCATGAAGGAATCCTCCGCCTGGTTCGTGCTGGCTTTGATTCCCGCCTTGGTGCCCGTGAACCACGTGATCAGGGTCTTGTCCTTCGTGGACGCCGTGATGGTCTTGACGACCGATTCGGTCGTGGTCGTCCGCTTGGTCACGTTGCCCTGCAGATCGAGTTCCTCGACGGTGTACGACGTGGCGGAAAGGCAGCCGGTGCAGGCGATCAATGCCGCCGCACCGACGCCGACGAGAAGAATTCTTGTTTTCATTTCAAACATCCTTTTCTTGTGAACTGATGACAGGGAGGGACGCGGTCTTGTAACCCGAATAGCCGAAGAGCTGGCACAGGAGCGCGAGGAGAAGCCCCAGGGCCGCGACCTTGGCCGTTTTCCGGGCCACCCCGAAACGGACCGCGGCGAGGATCACGCTGTTGAGCGCGAAACGCAGATTCGCAACCGTGAACAGCCAGTAGGACTTTTGCGGAAGCGAATACTCGTAGTCATGCACGAGGGCGTCCGCCTCGAAGAACCCGAGGACCCATGTCACGAACGCCCGGAAGCGGGTGCTCCAGCGGTCGGGTCCGATGCCGTTGTAGCATTCGTGCAGGATCTCGAGCTGCTCGCTCCGGAAGGAGTCCGGAGCGGAGAGGCGCGACAGCGCCACATCCCGGAGCTCCCGCACGTGATCGAGCGGATAGGCGTAAGGCTGAAGCGCTGCCGTCATGGGGGTCACCTCACCAGGTTTCCATGGCGGTGCGGATCATGGCCACGACCGGCTCCCACGCGGCCTTGTCCTTGATCAGGAACGGAGAATAGAGGCGGTTGAGCTTCTTGAGCACGGCCTTGACCTTGGTCTCGTCCATCGACGGGGCCAGCTTGAGCAATTCGCTGACCGTGTCTTTCGCGCCCGCCGCATTGATGTTGCCGGTGCTCAGGCGGTCCACATAAATGTCGAACACCTCCGCGTCGGAAAGCCCGAGCAGCTTCTTGTGCGTCCGGGCGAGGTAATACACGAACGCATTGTTGTCCGCCCTGGCAACCTTGAAGGCTTCGACGGCGAACTTGCCGGAATACATCCAGCAGGCGATCTGACAGGCCTTCGTGCGGGCGTAGGCGTCATTCGTGTAATTCTGCTTGGCGAAAGCGGCCTTGCAGCGGGTGACGATCTCCTCGAAGGTCACGGGGTCCGCGCCGCCGAGAACATCGATGGAGGCCTGGAGGTCGGCTTTTGCAGCCGGGGCAGTCGCCTTTGCGATCTGGTCGTTGTAAGCGGCGATCTTCTCCTCGGT
>CAYWZD010000039.1:0-16270 GCA_964462755.1 uncultured Victivallales bacterium
TGGGATTGATCCTGCCGGGATACGAATGGCAGGATATGTGGGGGGCGGTTGTCATTCTGCCCACGATATTGGAACTCGTTCTGAACAAAGGGAAACTCTATCATGGAGATTTTCCGATGGTTCTCCACCACTCCTTTCCGGAGAACTTTCCCGAATTTGAATCGCTGTTTTCAGAAGTCATGAAATGTTCGGACAAAATCATAGAACAAATGGTGGAAGAAAACGAAAAAAAACGGAAAGTGCGAATAACCGAAAGACAAAATCCATTCGTCTCCGCCCTGCTCGGGGACTGTGTCGTTCTGGGTTGCGATGTATTGAATGGCGGAGTGCGATGGAGAACCATGGTGGTTGAAACCTTTGGTCTTGTCAATCTTGCGGATGCAATGTATTCCATCCGGGAACTGGTGTATTTCCGGAAAAAATATACGCTTGGAGAAATGATCGAGGCTTCCCGGATGAATTTTTCCGGATATGAAAGTCTTTTGAACGATATACGGAAACTTCCGAAATACGGCCAGAACGTTCCTGAAGTCGATCACTTGGCGATCCGATTGGCGGAAGAAATCGCGGCACAAGTAAAACGCCATTCCAAAGATAACTTTTTCTGTGTGCCGTCACTCCACACATTGAATACCCACGTCTGGCGTGGAAGCACGACAGGAGCCACTTTGGACGGACGTCATGCCGGAGAACCGCTAGCCAAAAACGCGGGAACGCTTCCCTCCGTCAAAACGGAATTCACTTCGCTTCTTTATTCAGCCTCGGCACTTCCTCAGAAAAAATTCTCCGGCGGGCAACCCGTCGATTTGTGGATCGAGGCCCAGCAGTGGAGCGATCCGGCATTCCGGAAAAAATTCCGAGTTCTCCTCGAAACCTATTTTGAACGGGGCGGGTTGCAGATACAGGTCAACAGCGCCGATCCCGCGGAGCTGAAACGCGCCATGGAACAGCCGGAACTCTTCAGAAACCTGATTGTTCGGATCGGCGGGTTCAGCTGCCGTTTCGTGACATTGAACAAACAGGCCCAACTTGACTTCATCCGACGCTTTCAAAATGGGATGTGAATCAAAAAAAGCAGGCTTGTTTGAAGCATCAATAACTATAAAGAAATACTATGTCATATTCTGATTGTCTGATTGTGATTCTTCCGTTTTTGTTTGTGATCGGGATGGCGGTATATTCGCGCTGCTATATTCGGGATGTGGTGGACTACCTCTCGGCGGGACGCGTCTGCGGCCGGTATCTGATCGCGGTGGCAGGACTGGAATCCGCACTGGGAATCATAACACTGGTCGCCTATGTGGAGGCTAATTACAAAGCCGGGTTCGCCTACGGGTTCTGGGGAGCAATCGTAATCCCCTTTGCCATGCTTCTTTCCCTGACCGGTTTCTTCGTATACCGTTTCCGTGAAACCAAAGCCATGACGATCGGACAGTTTCTGGAAATGCGTTACAGCCGGAGATTCCGTATTTTCGCAGCATTTCTCCGCACATTCTCCGAAATGATGACAAATACAATCGGGCCGGCGGTCGCCGCACGTTTTTTCATCTATCTCTTCGGCTGGCCAAACGCCCTTGATCTCTGGGGAATGCGGATTCCGACTTTCGCATTCGTCACCGCCATGACGCTTGTTTTTGCAATGATCGTCATATGGTCGGGCGGAATGATCTCTCTTGTCGTGACGGATTCGATTCAGGGAATCATGAGTTATCCGATCTTTCTGATTTTCACCGTATATATTCTGCTCCATTTTTCCTGGTTCGGAGAGATTGTCCCGACCCTTTCCAATCGCGTCCCGGGTGAAAGTTTCCTGAATCCTTTCGATGTGAAGGAACTGCGCGACTTCAATGTGTTTGCCGTAATCGTAATGCTTTTCGGCACCTTCCTGAACCGCGGAGTCTGGTGCGGCGGCGGAACGGATACCGCGGCGCGAACAGCACACGAAAGCAAAATGGCCGGCATCCTCGGCACATGGCGCAACGGATTTTCCTACACCATGCAGGTCCTCCTCGCCGTGGCGCTCATTACGATGATGAACAATGCTGACTTCAGCCGGGAGGCACGCAAGATCCGGATCAGCCTGACACACCAGATTCTGGGAGAAAAAAAGATGGATCTGACCCTTCGAAAAAAACTCACAGCGGCGGTGGAAAGGATTCCGGAACAGAAACGCGGAACGGAGGCTCCGCTTTCCATTAAAGACAATATCGACTCCAAATATTTCGACACGGTTCAAAAAATCCTTGTGGAAGAAAAGGGAAACGCCCAAGGGAATGCGTTAACGCTTGAATTCCGTTCCCTGTTCAATCAGATGATGCTGCCGGTCGCACTCCGACACATGCTGCCGGGTCCCTTGCTGGCAATGTTCTGCCTGCTGGCTCTACTTTTGATGCTCTCCACGGATGATTCCAGAATTTTCAGTTCGGCACGGACTCTGGCTCAGGACGTCATCATGCCATTGATCCGCAGGCCGCTGACAACCCGTCAGCAACTGTGGCTGATTCGCTGGCTGACGCTTTTCGTATGCATCTGTTTCTTCTGCGGATCACTGTTTCTCTCCCAATTGGACTACATCAACCTATACGTGACCATTATGGCCGCAATCTGGATCGGAGGAGCCGGAGCAGTCACGATGGGGGGCATCTACACACGATTCGGGACCACCTCCGGCGCCTATGCGTCGTTGTTCACCGGAGCCCTCATCGCAGGAGGCGGTGTCATTGTCCAGCGCAACTGGCCGGACCACGTCTTTCCGTTTCTGGACCGAATGGGGTGGGTTCCGACCATGGACTGGCTCCTGCGCGGAATATCCTCTCCCTTCGTCCCCTACATCCGTTGGGAAATGGATCCGGTCAAGTGCCCAATCAATTCTCAGGAACTCTTTTTCATCGCAATGCTGATGAGCATCCTGGCATATTGTCTCGGTTCCCTGATAACCTACCGGAGACCATTCAATCTTGAGAAAATGCTTCATCGAGGCGAATACAATGATGAAAAGAAAGTCCCGATCGAAACCCGATGGACAATTCAGAATTTCGTGGGAAAGATCATCGGAATCACATCTGAATACACGAAAGGAGACAAAATCATCGCATGGAGCGTATTTGGATATAGCTTCATCTATGGATTTCTGCTCTGCTTTGTCGGCGTCGTCGCATGGAATCTCTTTGATCCGTGGACAATCCGCGGATGGGGAGTCAATTTCTTTATTACGGCCCTGCTGGTTCCCTGCATTGTAGGTGTCGTTTCAACCGTTTGGTTTTTCACGGGCGGAATTCTGGATCTGCGCCGACTTTTCAGAGATCTGGCAAAAAGGCCCCGAAATCCCCTCGACAACGGACGGGTGGAAGAAATTACTGTTTCCCCCCATAAAACGGACTCACTGGAAGAGGATAAAAAATCATGATATCTCAAAAATATTTTCTAATTTCCAAAGTGCAGTCAGATGATCCTGCCCTGCGGTCTGCTAAATGCACCAATCCGTATTTCATGCCCCGAACGAATCTTGCAAACAACGATAGCGTTTTCCTCGGAATAATTCAGAAAAACGGATAGGAATCTTCGAATATCAGATTCTGAACTATCCTGAAGGCCGTTTGAAAAACACGTTTGAAATCCGGGAAAAATTAATTCGTATCATCCACAAACTTCAGTCGAAAAAATGAACACGCTGACCTGTAGGACAACTACTCGATATACATAAATAGAGGGATTTGAGCCTAACTGATAGCTGAAACGAATCAGACTCTACCAGAGATGGAAACCTCGGAAAAAAGGAAACGAATAGATTCAAGTTTTTTTATATTTTCCCCCTGTACATGGCAAGATCGCTGCAAGGAGGGTAGATGCAGAAAATATACAGGGATGTTTGTGGGCTGTTACTCGCGGTTATCCGGAGAGAGGCCCGACAGGTAATGGAGTCGTTCATACCGAACGCGACGATGATTCAAAGGGTCCACGCCCAACATGAACGCCGGCTTCAGGCATTGGAGAAGGCGGTTGCGAGAGAACAAAAAGTCACACGTAAAAAGAAAGTCGTTTACCGTGTGAACGGGGAAACCATTAAAAAGATCCGGAAACGGCTGAAAATCAATCAGCGAGTGCTGGCGCGGCTGCTGGACGCAAATTATGTGACCATCAACCGCTGGGAGCACGGGAAACACAAGCCTGGTCCGAAGGCCAGCGCGAAGATTGCCCATCTGCGGGACATGAGTCCCAAGGAGGCGGAAGCGCTGATCAAGGAAAAAACCAGGCGTCCGTCCCGAGTCATTAAATTCGATTGACAAATATAGAACAATAAAACAAACATGCGATCTTTTCATGTCAGCAGGGGCCTTCCGGGGAATCACGGAAGGCTTACGATCCGCCCTTTTCGATGTAAGTTGGCAAATGTCCAACCACAACCATCTTTTCGGCATCATTCCACCAGAAGTAAATCCGCATACAGCGGAGCGGTGTTTTTGCACATCCTTTCCGCAACTGATAATGCAAAAATTCCATCTTGCCGCTGCCTGCGGGGTATTCCAAGAACCAATCCTTGCCGGAGGTGAAAAGATGCCCGTTCCGCCGGGAGGAAAGAAATTCGAGTCCGAGTTCATTGCATTTTTCATTGAACTTGTTTTCCAGACCGAGGCGGCTGTCACGCCAGTCATTGGCAAGGAGAAGGAGCGCCCGGCAAACAAGTTCCGGATGACGGTAACGGGCCTCCGAGAGACCTGTTTCAGCTTGCGGATGGAGCACCAGCTTTCCCGCAAGGACGTCTTCGCACCACCGTACCATTTCCGAAAAAGCGCTGACCACTGGCGTTTCCGGTTCTTTTTGAGGCAGTTCACCATAGAGTTTCTTGTATTCCTCAAGTGCCTCATGCATTTCCAACCGTTTTCCAGGAAGCTCTGCATTTCCCCGAGAAAGAAGGGAAGCGCCGTTCAAGGAGTCCGGAGACACCCTGAGTATCTGTTCCACTATCCGGAGAAGACGCTTGGCCTCACGAAGGAAAACCACTTCTGAGAAATTCATTTCTGTTTCCGTGATCTGGCGTTTGATTCGGGCACATAAGGAAGCAAAGAACATTCTGGCTCCATCCCCGTCTCTGGATTCGCAATATTGAATCTTGTCTTTCGTGAATAGAGGATGGTTCATCTGCCGGTGTTCGATGTCAAATCCAGGGTTGAGAATTCGAACAGCACCGTCGAATACCGCCCATTTTGTTCCGACGCAATAAGTCCATTCCGAATTGAGTATTCTGGAGAACCTGATTATCCGCGCATATCCATTCAAATGAGAAGCCAATGCGGATATGTCAAGCAAATACCTCGGCTGCAGATTTTGATCCCAGCGTGAGGCTGTCAAAGGAGCCACGAGCACGATGGGAAGGACGCGTTCCCCGGACATGACGAGGTTGAACAGGTCTTGCCGGACATCAACCTCATTGAGACAGAGGGGCTGTCCGTCCAGTTCATTGAATCCGATTCGTTCCTCCAATCTAAAAACGAGTTTCGGAGTAAAATTTTCTTCCCGCCCCGGGACACATTCCATGTAAATAACGATGCCGAAGAAGAGACGCCCATCCGTTTCCGTAACGTTAAGACAGGGGAGAATCTGAGCATTGGAAATCCTGTCTTGACGCTTCGGACAAAACTCATCGATGCCAGGACCTCCGGAAAAAACAAGTTGCATCCCCGTGAGGAAATTGCCCTGTATCAACGCACAAACGTGTCCTCGCCGTTCGCTTACGATCGATAATGACCTCACTTGGAGGCAATCAGCGCATCTTGCGACATTCGTTTACTTTATAATCGAACCTCTGATTTTGGTGTTTTGACAACCATTTTTTAAACGTATCGTTCTTGATCGTTAGGTATCCTCTCACATCGGTTTGAAAAATTGCCAAATTACAAGATAGGCAGAATTTAGCAAAAAATGGGATAGATAACATGTGTATTTTAAATGTATAAAACATTGCAAATAAAATGCTTGTAAATATAAAAATCAAAAAACTATGATAGCGATTATCGCGATCCTTGCCGGGATGCTTCTTCCCGCGCTGAACAGAGCCCGGAAAAGCGCCCAGACCAGCAGCTGCATCAGCAATCTCAAACAGCTTGGACTTTCCACACGGCTTTATGCCGACGACAATAAAAGCTACATCCCGATATATCAGCCGATGACGGTCCGCTATTACTGGCACATGGCGCTTGTGGCCGGCGGATATACGCCGATGACGCTGACTCAGTTCCAGAACAATCCGAATCCGCAATCGTTTTTCGCCTGTCCCGGGGAAACCCGTCCTCTTTCCTACTTCAACGCTTCCTGGGGAAGGACCCACTACGGGCAGGACCGCAGCATGGATGCGGCCGTCCTCCAGGCGAACGGCTATTCCGTGAGGGCACTGCTGATCGACAGTTATCACAATCCGTCGCGGAAAGTATGGCTCGGTGACAGTTCACGCGGAACCGTGATTCTGAACTACGTCGACTACTACCCCGCGCTCCGGCATAACGGCACGTGGGTGGCCAATTATCTGGACGGACACGCGGGAAACCGCAGGGATGTCCCTCCGTCCAGCGACGCTTTCTGGAACGTCAATCTTTGAAGGAGCCACGGAATATGAATCATAAAACATTCCTGTTTTTGCCGGCCCTTGTTTTTGCCGTATTGTTTTCCATGACTTCTCCAGCGGCAGACAAACTGGTTTTTGCCTGTGATTTTTCAAATGGATTTCAACCGCAGACATGTGTCCAGCCATGCGAAATTCTTTCCAGAGAGGCGCTGGTTGTCGATGCTCCAGGCGGAAAGGCCCTGCGTTTCGGAAAAAAAGCGGACGGCAGCCTTTCCCGTCTTGTTTACCGGATGCGGAACATGGGGACTCCCGGGGAGGGAGGAGAGGCACAGCGTCCTTTCCCCATGAGGTTCGGACGTCTGGAATTCAAATTCCGGCCGGTGGACTGGAAACTCGGCGATCCGCCCTTCAATATGCTTCTGACAATGTCGGGGCCGCTGAAGACAAATCTCCATATTACTTATACACGTCCCGGCAGTACGGGGCTTGCTTCGATTCAGGCGGCCTACGGACAAAACGGAAATCCACAGGCGGGCAAGGGCCAGCGGGCGTCTCTCTTTCCCTTCACGGAATTGAACACGAACCGCGATTGGCATTCCGTAAAATTTGAGTGGAATCCCGCCATGCTCAAGTTGACGGCGGACGGACGGGAAACAATTCTATCGACACGGGACCTTGTACCTCCGGGACGGGATTTCTACGCGACTCAGCTGATGATCGGCGCCGAGACAGCGTCTGTGCTCCGCGGACTCACCGACCTCACGGATTTGAAGATTTATTCCACCTTCCCGGAAGAAAACAAGGCGGACAATGCACCGGACAGATTCCCGGAAGTTTCGATTCTCCCGATGAAAAAGCCGGTCATAGACGGAGTGATAACGCCCGGTGAATGGTCTTCCGCTTCCGCTCTGAGCGGGTTCAAATCGCTGCCGCGCGGTTATTATTCTCCGCATCAACCGAAGGTTCGGATCGGATATGACGCCGAAAATCTGTATTTTTCGATCATAAGCGATGGGCATAATCATCCTCCCCGTGTCAAGCATACCGGACGGGACGCCAATCTCTGGGAGGACGACGGTTTTGAATTTCACTTCGATCCGACTCCGGAAACTCCGGACAGTTTCCAGTGGATCGTAAATCATGCGGGCGCCGTTTTCGACCAGCATGTTCAGCCGGGGACCGGAGTTGACGAGTGCCGGAGCTGGAATTGTTCTGGATTGAAAACCGCTGTCGGACATGTCGGGAAACAGTGGGTGTTGGAAGCCGCAATTCCTTTTGCCTCTCTGGAGGCAAAAGCACCGCGTCCCGGAGAAAAATGGCTGTTCAATCTCTGCGAAACGCTCCCTGGAGAAGGACTTTATTCACTGGCCGGAGTCTTGCACAGTTATGGAGAACACGACAAACTCGGTCTGTTGAAATTCTCCGAAGCAGCGGCTCCCCGTATTGAAATCGCCGGTTTCGGAGAACTTTTCACGGGGAAAGCCGACTTCCGCATGGGCGCCGGGCGGGTACAAAACGGCAAGGTGGAAATCACCGCGAAACGGTATGACGAAACCGCCCGGACGGAATTCCCGCTTTTCAGCGAAAGCCGTCCTCTGAATGCCGAAGTCCGATCCGTTTTTTCCGCGGGAGCCGACAAACTCGGGAAAAACGGAGTCCTGTATGTGAATCTCTTCAATGGGCCGGACCGGATTTACGCAGGGCGTTTCAGTTATGAGGTCAGCGAAGAAGCGGAGATCGAATTCTTGCGGAGAATCGTCAAAGACGGCAAGAATTTCCTGAAAGTTCAGACGGCTCAAGCGGCCGCATCCGATGCAAGGCTTTCTTTTGATATTCAAGATAAAACGGGACATACGGTTCTTCATCGCGAAACGCCGGTTGCCGGAATGCGTCAGGAAACCCTGATCCCGCTGTCCGGACTCGCGGAAGGCGATTATACGATCGGGTTCCGTCTGCTGGACGCCAAGGGCAATCCCGTCAAAACGGCCGAGGCGCGTCCCTTTACCGTGTTCGGGGAAAAACTGCCATGGGAAGGATGTCGCCTCGGGATGGTCGATCATGTCCCGAACCCATGGACTCCGCTGAAAGTCACTGAAGGGAAAAATGAAATCACGGTTCAATGCTGGAATCGTATCTATACGTTCGGCGGGCATTCGCTCTTCATCGAACAGATCCGTTCCGGAAGCACGGATTATCTGGCGGAACCCGTCCGGCTTCTGCTCCGCGCCGGTAATGTGAAAAACGTTTCCGGAATCGAGGCAAAACTGGTTTCCAGCAATGACCGGGCCGCTGTAATCGCCATGACCGGAAACGCGGTCGGCTGGGGCCGTATCAAAGTCACCGCCACGGTCGAATATGACGGCTTCATCTGGTATGACCTTGAACTGATGCCGGACAAACCCGGAAAAATCGATGAACTTGCCATCGATTTGAATTCGCCCCGGGACGCCTCTAGCCTGCTTAATTCAGGATACCGCACACTCGTCAATACCGGATATACCCCGAAACACTGGACGAAAAAACTCAACGACATGTTCGGCCCGTTCTGGATCGGCAATGAGTCCGGCGGAATCAGCCTCGGGATCGAGTCGGCAGAACATTGGAGCAACCGGGACGAGGGACGTCAGGCCACTGTCGACCGCGACAATGGCAATGCGCGGGTCGTAATCCATCCGATCGATGCCGGGCGGAACATCAAAGGTCGTTTGGAATATGGCTTTTACCTCCATCCGACCCCGGTAAGACCGCGTCCCGCGGTATTTCATACGATGCGTGCGCAGGACTGGTTCGGTCATAATCGGGAGGAATATAAAGGAAATCCCTACCCCTCCAATCTATCCTGGTGGATGGGCGGTTTTTACTATCAGGGAACCCCCGACTGGAGCACGAACAGAAAACAAATTGAAGAACAAGAGAAAATACGGGGAATACAATATCGTCCCTACTACCATTATGACAACCTGACCCGGGAAAAAAGCCGTTCGGGCTGGTATGCCGCGTATTCGAGCATCGGCCGAAATTCTCCGGCAACGATCTGGTGCGGAGAATCATGGCGCTCCGGAACGCAGGACAAGTTATACGGCGATACGCTTTACGGTTACTATGACGATATGATCGAAGTATGCAAAACTCCGGATTACTGCAACTACTACCTCTGGCAGTTTGACCGGACAAGAAAGGCGAATCCATCCGTCGACGGCCTCTACTTCGACCTGATGTTCTGGCCCGCGTGCACCCGAGCCGATCATCATCACGGATATGCCGACGCCAACGGAGTCCGGCATCCGACGTGGACGGTTCGTGAACACCGCCGGTGGTTGGAACGGATCTATGTTTACTGTCATGAGAACGGGAAACAGGCTCCGGTCCTGACCCATCTTTCCGGTTCGACTTCGCGTGTGGCCGGATTCAGTTTCGTCGATTATTATGTCGACGGCGAACTCTGGTGCGATGTCCTCGTAAAAGCCCGTTCCTATAAAGACATGAAGCTGGATCAGCTCCGCGCGGAAGTCCTGCCGTCCATCTATGGTCCCGGACTGATCTGGATCAGCCAGCTCCATCGTCTTCTTCCTTTTGTTCCTGCCACTCAGCGTAAGAACTGGCGGGTCGAACCCTGGGCCGAACGCCATATGGCTGGAATGCTTCTTCTCCACGAGATCATTCCGGACAGAACTTCCCAGTTCGATGTCGCCTGGAAGATATGGAAAGCGCTTGACCGTTTCGGTTTTGCGGAGAATGACCGGATGCTGCCGTATTGGCGGCATGACATGGGAATCGGAGGCAGTGCGGACGGTGAAAGAACCGCCGTGACAGGCTATCTGAAAGGAAAAGAAAAACTTCTGCTGGTCGTATTCAACAACAACGACGCGGAGGTTCCTGTCAGAATCGTGCTCGATATGGAAAAATTGTTCGGGAAAACAATGAACATAGCAGTCCGCGATCTGGAATCTCAACGCGATATATATCGAGGAAAACCGGATTTTCCGATCCCGGTTGCAAAAAGGGATTTTCTCCTGCTGGAGGTAAACCCGGTTCGATAACGGTCCTGCGTCATGCCCTTCGGTTCCTATTCACGGAAGCCGAAGGGCTGTTGGGAGAGAAAGGTCCAGCCAAGAGACTTTTCTCTCTTGTTTTTTTCTTTTTTCATTCATCTCCTCGACGGCAAACTTGTTTGCCGGGGTGCAGGTGATTTTCACCTGCCGCGGAGTTTGAGGACGCGGAGTCCTCATGCTCTTTGCGTTTGCGGCGGCGGTTCCCTTGCTGACGGACGAGCTCTGAAAGAGCGAGAGCCGCCGCTCCCGTGAGTTTGGCAGCCGGGGACACCATACTGAATTTGATAAAAATATAACTTTTTTCAGAAATCTCCCTTGTTTTTTCAATACCATGGATTATAATTAGAAAAAGAAAGTGATATATAACGGTGTTGAAAGCGATATATAACGCAAATATGAAGACAAAAACAGACAAACCGAAATACCTCCGGGCCAAGGAACAGCTCATCGGCGACATCCATAACGGAATCTATTCCGAGGGAGCCCGTTTTCCCAGCAGCCGCCAGCTGGCGTCGCTGATGGACATCAGTTACGTGACCTCCAACAATGTCATCAGCGCACTGGAACAGGAAGGATATGTCCGGCGTGTTCCGGGGGTCGGAACTTTCGTTTGCAAAGCCGATACGAGAAAGAAAAAGGACGACATCTGCCGCGTCGGCTATTTCGTGGATGTAAACACGAGTGTCTTCGGACGTTTCTTCTCTTCCGTTCTGGCGCATACCAGCGGGAAGCCTTATTATAATATTCCGCTTCGACTTCTCCCTGCCAATGACACGGTTACCATGGAAGAGCACGAGGCCTGGCTTCAGGAAGTTTTTCGCACGCAATGGGATTCGATCGTGATTTTCGGGGACAGGCACTTCCCTTTCAAGCAGTTCAAAAAATATGAGCTGTTTGCCGGACAGATCAACTTTGTGTTTTATGATGATACGGAAGTCCCGTTCGAATACGCCAACCGGATTCTGGTGGACACCGAAAAGACGGGCGTCACCATCGGACGCCATTTTCTGGAAAAGGGAATCTCCCGTATCGGTGTCCTTTCCCTGCGGCATCTGGATGAGATTTACCGTCGGCGCATGGGCGTAGGCAACAACGATCATGGCACCTCCATTCTGAACGGGATCGAGAAAGCCTATACAGAGGCCGGGGTTGATTTCTATTCCCATGTGAAGGTCATTCCAAGAGAGAAGATTTTTTCCCGGGAAACGATATGCGATGCGATCCGGGGCGGGACAAGAGCCTTTTTCTCCATGGGAGACGCATGGGTTACCACCATTTACGAAGCGGCCGCCGAACTGGGGGTCAAAATAGGGAAGGACATCGAAGTCATCGGCATGAATAATATTCCGATTGCGACGATGCTGGTTCCCCCGCTTTCGTCCGTGTCACTGAATGAGGAAAAGGTCGGAGAAGCTCTTTCTCAGGCAATCCTCGGGAAATGGACCGGACGCGAAATTCGGATTGAATCGGAATTGATCATACGGAAGTCCTGACAGCGCGTGAACATGAGTGAACTGTATAATGAACAAGGAGGATATTATTATGAAGAAAAGCGAAAAAAATTGCAGGAAGACGGAGTTCCGGAGAACAATGTCGGGCCGGAAGATTTTTACACTGATAGAAATTCTGGTCGTGATTGCAATCATCGCGATTCTGGCGGGAATGCTGCTTCCGGCACTGAACAATGCGAAGAACATGGCTCGGAAAGCCGCCTGTAGCAACAATCTCAAGCAGATCGGGACGGCGGTGCACATGTATACTTCCGATTTTGCCGACTACATCCCGGGATATTACACGGCAAAAGGGGATACGACGATCACCAGCCGCTGGGTCGGGGTCCTGGTTCCGTATACCAGAACGGCGGTTCCGTGGGTGTGTCCCGCCTCGAAGGACTACAGCAAGAAGGAATTCAATGATTTGAAGACGCGCAAAGATCCGTCCGGAACTGAGATGTATTCATCTCTGGCCGGTTGCCAGACTATCGGGATCAACAGCTATAACGGGGGAACCAGCGACCGCGCCTTCGCCTATACGAATTACAAGATTCCCCGGATACGGCACGCTTCCAGTCTGATTTACGCGGGCGACGCGACCGGCAGCGATACCTCTTTTTACGGCACACAGAACAATCCGAACGGACAGCTTTTTCTGCTGGCCTATGTCTGGCCGGATGCAGGAACTTCCTATTATCCGCATCACAATGGAAGTATGAATCTCCTCTACCTCGGGGGAAACGTGGATTCCGTCAAGTCCCAGACCTTGAAAAGCTGGACGATTCCGACCAACAACGGGATCAAGAACGAGCTGAGCATGCACTTCCGCGCGGACATGTAACAGAAATTTATGACTACAAGGATATTGCAATGAAACCACTTCTGCTCCTGCCGTTTCTTTCGCTGGGAACTCTTTTTGCAAACGACATGGTCCTTCAATCCGGCCCGTATAGAGTGTTTTTTTCAGAAAAGGAGTTCTATTGCAGCGCCCAATATTTCTATGAGGGCGTCGAACTCGGAAGCAGAACCGGGTTTTACGGCACGATTCTTTCCACCACGGGTCCGAACCGCTTCATCGGGTCAGGACACAAGGAGGGGGGCGCCGAGAAAATCGTTTCCCTGAACCTGAACGTGGACGGTGCCGAAAAGAAGGTGGAAAACATTTCCGTTGAAGGAAAAAAGATCGTTTTCGACAAGGTTTCCATGCTCGGCAACCTGAAACTGAATGTGAATTTCACGATCACTCCGGAAGGAATCGTCATACGGAAACAGTATGAGGCGATCGAACCCCAGCCGATCTATTCTTTCTATATCTTTCAGTATTGCTGGTCGAAAAATAACGATTCGTGGCTGATCGGCAGACCGGACGGAACTTTCAAAGACGGCCGCTTCAACAGCAACGAAGGCTGGTTCCTCTACCGTCAGGACAAGGAACCGGAACTTCTCTGGTTCGCCCAGTTCAACACCGGCGCAAAGAAAGGAGTCCTCGGCTACTTCGGAAAGTATTTCCCCGGGCAGGGGACTTACATGTTCTGGGACAGGAAAGTGTATCACAAATTCTATTTCAGCGCCAAAACGCCGAAGATTGCGGAAAAGGGGTACCGCTCGCCTGAATATGTGATGATCCTCAAGGGGTTTTCTTCAACTCCGGAAGAATGGCAGTCGAAGGCGAAAGGAATGGCGTCCGAATTGAAAATACAGTTTCCGCCGCCCCCGCCGCCGAAGGTCATCGAGCCGGATGAAGCCAGGAACCTGACTCTTCAAGGAAACGGAAAGTTTCTGTGCCGCAAACTGGAAGTCGAACTGATGCCCGGAAAAGAATATGAGATTTCCTTCCGGATCGCCAAGGGAAAAGGAGTGAGTGCAAAAGGTTCCGATCACAGTTTGCTTGTCGGTCAATACAACAGGGACCGTTCAAAGTTTCTGGTCTTCGGTTCCTTCGCCGCCGGAACGCCGAAGGACGGCGAATTTCATGAGGCTGCCGGCAAATTCATGGCTCCGGCTGAATTGAATAATCCCGCCGTCTACATCTACAACAGCAATACCGCCGATATTCTGCGGATTCAGAATATCCGGCTCGTCAGAAAGGATTGAAATGAAACAGATCGAAAAGATTGCGGTTCTTATGAGTATGATTCTTCCCGCCTGCGGGACATTTGGCGCCGGACGCGTCGTTCCGTTCGAAGCGGAAACGCTGACGGGCTGTTATATTGAGAAGGGCGTCATCAAACTCCATCGCGAACTCCCTACGCAGGAAGGGGATAAAAACCTGATTCTGGCCTGTGCGAAACCGATGAGCATTTTCTTTCAGGAGGATGTGTTCGCGCGGAAGGCCGGAGCGAAAGCGGACGAACTGATTCAGATCAAGAAGAGCGCGTCCGAATACACGCCGCAATCCGACGATCCCGACGCGGCCTGCGGCTATATCGACTACACGAAGTTATCCACTTATCAGTATCAGATCAATACCCCCGGCAAGTATACCGTGTGGTTCCGCGTCTGGGCGCCCAGCAAAGCCAACTGGGAATTCCGCGTGATGGACGACAAAGGCGGAAAATACGCGGTCAACCTTCTTGAATCCATTCCCGCGCCCAGTCAATGGTTCTGGAAGAAAGGCTACTCGACTGATCTCGGAAAGGGCAACCATCAGCTTCAGATTGCCGACGCCTTGAACGGGAAACGCATTTCCGCCATTCTCTTTGCCCTTGATCCTTCTTATGTCCCGCAGGGCGACCTTCGCCCCACTCCGCTCCATGCGATTTCGGAAGGGAGCGTTCTTTTCAGGACGGTCCGTCCTGTCGGGCTTCTCCGGTGGGAAAAACTTCAGTATGAGGAAATGGTGAAGGAAAGCAAATATGGATTCTCCGTTTCCGCTGACGGGGGAAAGACTTTCACCTCGCTGAAGGGAAAAGACCTTTCCGGTTTCGGTGCCGATCCGCTGAGCGTGAAGCTGGAAATGGTCCGTGAGAACGGGAAAGCTCCGGAAATCTCCCAGGTCGCGGCTTCCTATGCCTATGACGCCTCACAATTTGCGGAAATTGCTTCCGGGCAAACCCTGCTTTCCTTTTCCCGGAAGACGGGTTCGCTTTCCGGCCTTGGCAATACGGAAACCTCCACCGCTTACCAGCCCGCCGGATATGACGGCAATATGTTCGATTTGCTCCTGAAGACTCCGGGCAGGAACGACAAGCGTCATTTGAGCATGAAGGAGGCGAAACTCGCCTGGATACGGACTCCCGGAAAGGATCAATTGCAGATCCGCTGGGAGTTCCCCGAGGAACGGATCGGCGTCGAATTCGACATCGTTGCGAAAGACGGCGTTTTCGAGTGGAACGTCACGGTCGACAACCGCCATCCGTCCTCCGATGTGATCGAGGTCGAAGCCCCGATCCTTTCCGAGCTCAAGGCGGCGGAAAACGCTTCCGGCGATACCCTTGTCTGGCCGTTCTCCGCGGGCGAATTCATTCCGTTCCCGGCGGAAAAAGGCGAATTCTCCATCACCTATCCGGACCACGCCGGACTGCCGTTCACCTTCCTCGGAAGCGGACGGGAAGGGCTGTATTTCGGATGTCACGACAAAAAACCTCTGATCACCCGGTTCACCTCCCGTGCCAACGCCTCCTCGACCGCCATCGAATTGAGCATTACCCGGAAGCACCGGATCGCCTCCGGCAGTTCCCGGACGGATACTTTCGCGCTGTCGGCCTTCCGGGGCACATGGCACAAGGGCGCCGATCTCTACCGGAAATTCTTCTATTCGGTCTACCCGGTGAACGCCTACCGTCCGTGGCTCCGCAACAGCGACGCCTGGCTTCAGGGCGGCGCGGCGGGACATGCCGGGCTCATGAAACAGTATGAAAGCTACTCGGAATTCCAGCGGGACTTCCAGCGCGCGGCCTTCCTGTCGATCGACTATATCCAGATGTGGGGCTCCACCTTCAACGGAGCGTGTCCCTCCTACTATCTGCCCCGTCTGGACAAGGGCGGCGAGAAACTCTTCGCTTCGGAAATGAAATACTGGCGCGATCTCGGCGGATACATCGGGCACTATTACTTCGCCAACGGGATTTCTCCCTATTATCTTCTGACCGACGTCTATTTCGGGGTTCCGTGGTCGGAATATCCCGCCGAATACCGGCCGCCGTCCTTCGACTGGTATGTCAAAA
>CAYWZD010000040.1:0-16093 GCA_964462755.1 uncultured Victivallales bacterium
TGAACAAGGAAAACGGGGCCGGACTGGATGCGGACTTCAAGGTGTTCAAGTTCAATGAAACGCAGAATCTGGGGGAAGCGCAGAAAGTCAGCGTTTCTATGAAGCCCTGCCGTTCCGCCCGGAAACCCACCTTTATCGAACCTGCTGCCGCCGGCGCATAATGGAGGTTGACCGATGAAGTCTTTCAAGGATGCCAAGGGAGATACGTGGGAAACCGTCATTACCGTTTCGACATTGAAACGCGTAAATAATCTTCTTGGAGTCGATTTATCGGAGATTATTACGCAAAAGGATGGGAAGATCAATTGCGACCTTCTTGTCAAATTGTCTGAAAATCCTATTTTTCTCGTGGATGTCTTATTTGCGGTCTGCAAGCCGCAATGCGAGGAACGGAAACTTTCGGATGACGCTTTTGCGGAACGGCTTCTCGGAGATGCAATTTCAGATGCGACCAATGCTCTGATCGAGGGCATGATCGATTTTTTCCCCGAAGCGAAGCGGAAGATGCTTCGCAAAATTCTGGAACTCGGGGAGAAAATCTCTGCAAATATGAACTCCGAACTGGACGTCGTTTTGAACAGTCCGGAAATGGAAAAGCAGATTTCGGAAAAGATAAAACAATTCTCGAAATTGCCTTCCGTTTCGCCGGTATCGCCGGGGTAAATCCGGATCCGTTTACGTTGGCGGAATTGGCATTCATGGCGGAAGAAAAAGAAAAAATGGCGTGGGGACGAACCTCGGCGGTTATGGCACAGCAGTTCAATATGAACCGAACTCCGTCAACCGCAGCGAAAAGCCCACGGGATTTCAATCCTTACTTCCGTCCTTCAAAAAAGATTTCGAAAGCCAGCGATGCGGAACAATCCGATATGTTGAAAAAAGTTTTCTGCTCCAAATAACGGAGAAAAAAAGTGAGTGCGGCGGCAATCAGGGCCGGGGCTGCTTATGTGGAACTCGGCACAAAAAATGAAATTGAAACGGGACTGAATAAGGCTAGGGCGTCTTTGAAAAAATTCGGTTCCGACTGCGTGTCTGTTGGCCGGGATATGTTTATGTATTCCGCTGCCGCCGCGACACCGTTTCTTCTTGCCGCAAAAACTTTTATGGATTTCGATGACAAGATGCGGATGGTCAAGGGCGTGACCGGTGCAACCGGAAAGGAATTTGATTCCCTTACGGAAAAAGCCAAGAAACTCGGGCGTGAAACCTCATTTACCGCCAGCCAGGTGGGTGAAGGAATGACAGCGCTCGGGCGCATGGGATTCAATCCGAAGGAGATTGAAGCGGCCATCCCGTCCGTAATGGATCTCTCCAAAGCGACCGGAACAGAACTGGGGGAAGCGGCTACTATTGCGTCCAATAACATGCGCGTATTCCGCATGGATGCGTCAAAGATGGCGGATGTTGCCGATATCCTGACCGTGACTGCCAACGGATCAGCGCAGACGCTGGTTGACCTGGGTGAATCCCTGAAGATGGCCGGTCCGGTTGCCCGGATGGCCGGAGAGGATTTGAAAGGGACCGCCGCCAACCTCGGAATCCTGGCCAACATGGGGCTTCGGGGAAGTTTGGCCGGCACGGCTCTCAGCAAGAGCTACCGTCAGATGGCGAATCCGAAGGTTCAGGAATTTCTGCGTCAATACAATGTCGAAACGGTGGATACGACAGGAAAACTCCGGAAAATGCGGGATATTCTTGCTGATATGGCGAAGGTGATGAACGCCATGCCAAACGCGCAGCGTATCGCATTTGCGGAAGAAGTGTTCGATGCCCGCGGGATGCTTGGCGGCGGGGTGCTGGCTGGAAATGTCGGCGGCATTGACAATTTTATGAAACTGCTGGATAACGCAAAAGGAGCGGCCAAAAGAACCGCGGAGGAAATGGAAGGCGGACTGGGCGGCAGTTTCCGGCGTTTCCTTTCCATGGTGGAGGGACTTGCTATTGCGGTGGGGGAAGCGTTGGCTCCCCGTTTGATTTCCTTGTCTGAAACACTGACATCGGTCATTTCCGGTGTGGTTTCCTTCGTCAATCAGAATCGGGAATTGATAAGCACCATAGCTGTCATTGCTCCTATTTATGCCGGGATCGGCGTGTCTCTGATGGCGCTTGGCGCGGCCATAAAAATTGTATCTTACCATTATGCCTTTCTGGCCAAGGTGATTCATGGCGTTTCCGCAGCACAGAAGTTTTTGTTCGGCGCCGGGGCGGCGGAAAAAGCGTTGATGGCGGAAAAAAGCGCGATTGCCGCGGAAGCCAAGGCGCGAGAGCAGGCGGAACAAATGAAACTGTTGTCCGCCAAGAAAAGCGCCGCTATCAGGGAAGCTGTGGAAAACCGCAGGCATTACAACGAATTGTCCAATGCCTCCAAGGAGGCGCAGGCGGTTCTTGCGACGGAAAGAACGAAACTGGCGGCATTGCAGGCGCGGTATAATGTGGAAGCCGCCAATAATTCGAAAGCCATGTTCCAGTACGTCCTGAAAACGGGTTCCCGTGCCGGTTTCCAGAATACGCCGGAATTTACAGCCGCTTCCGCAGACTTGTCCGCTCAGCAAAAACGGGTTGCCGGACTGGAAGCGCATACCGCCGCTTTGGGAAGAAATACAGCAGCCGCGAAAGCCAATACCATTGCATCGATTGACAGAGCCAAGGGGGCGGCGGCCGCGGAAACATCGTATGCGGCATCCGTTGCGGCATCCGCGGCGGCGGATAAATCTCATTTACTCGTTACAAGGGCGAAAGTGGTTGCCTCCCATCAGTATCTTGCCTTGTTGGGACTTCAGGCGACACGGATGAATGTTGTTGCGGCGCTTGTATGGCAAACTTCTCTTGCTGAAATTACAGCAGGTGCCAAAGTCGCGGCTACTTCAAAATTAGCTGTCGCCGGATTGGTTGCCAAGGGCGTCGCGGCAAAGGTTGCCAGCGGCGCGTTCCTCGGATTGAGTGCCGCCATGGGGCTTGTCGTAGCCCATCCTATCATAGCCGCATTGGCGGTGATCGCGGGCGCGTTGGGATATATGATATGGCAGTCCAATGCGGCAACGGCGGAAATTGAAAAGAACATGGAAAGGGTTTCAAAGGCGTCTGATGAGGCTTCTGAAAAACGGTCCAAGGGAGACGAACTGCGTTCCAATGCGGATCTGTATTTTGAACGGCTTAGCCAATTGGAGGAGATTTCCAAAAAAGGGAAATTGACTTCCGCGCAGATCAGGGAAGCGCAGGATTTGATGAAAAAGATGAAGCCGTTCGGAAGTGATATGTGGGGTTCTCTGGATGTTGCTGCTGGAAAATTTACCAAACTTGCTGATTCTATAAAACTCGTGAATGACCGGGTAAAAGAAATGGCATTGGCGGAGCTGAATAAAGAACTAAAAGCAAAAGAGGAAAAACGCGTTTTGCTGAATGAGAAAAAAGATAATATCGCCAATAAATTTCAACTTGGATTTTCCCAAAATTGGTTTGGGGCTGGTCAGGCTATTGGAAAATTTTATGAGTCCATTGGATTGCCAAATAATTTTAAAGTAATAGAAAATGCTGGCAATGCTCGTTCTAAAGAGATGGAACAGGCTAACGCGGAGATTTATGAAAATGAAAATTCTATAATTGACATTAAAAATCGACGCAAAGCATTGCTCGCGGGGGATAAAAACGCACTTTCCGGCAAAGGAAAAACTGGCACTACACAAGAAAATGTTGATGACTACAATAATAAAAAAATTATCACGCAGAAAGAATATGAAGATGCTGTCGAGGCTACTGAACGGCTGGAAGACCAAATCGCACGGAAGCGAATGAATTCCCTCGAACAGGAAATCCACGACATCAAAAAACGGACCGAGGAATATAAGAAGGCGCTCACCATCCAACTTGAATATGAGAAGAACAAGACGGTCGGAAAACGCGACGAAAAGAAAATCGCCGAGTTGGAAGCCAAGCTGGCCCAGGCGGACAAGGATCAGAAAACCGATATCAAAAAAGCGGAAACGGATGAATCGGACAAATTCAAAAAAACGCAGCGAAAAGAATCGGATCGTCTTTCCGACTTTGAGAAGGGACGCGCAAGCCAGAATGAAAAGGAAACGACTGACCGCAAGATCGATCAGGAGTTCAAAAAATCGAAGGATGAGGGGATCGCATATCTGGAGAAGGTGTTTCAGAATTCCATGAGCGCCGCGGCGTCCGCTCTTTCAGATTATCAGAATACGGTCAAGAAGGCCGACGCGGACGGAAAACGGATCGATGAGGAAAAAGAAGATATTGACAACAAGTTCAGCGAATATCAGCGGCGGATCGGCACCGCGGATGATTACCGCCGCCGTCTGGAGGATGCGCGGGCCGGGACAGCGGGTTCGATGGAAAAAATTGACGTTGCCGGTTCGTTTTTTGTCAACCAGATTCAGACGGTCAAAGGGGCGGGATCCATTGGGGAAAAACAGCTTTCCGTGCAGGAGAAAATCGCGAAGAATACGGATGAAACCACACGGGAAGTCAAGAAGATAAAAACCGGAGTGGTAACAACGGCATAGGTGAATCATGGCGGAGACAGCGGAAAACGAAATTACAATGCTCTTTCAGGGCAAGGAAGTCCAATACGACAATGACGGGTGTTCGTCGGTTCGCGTGACATGGCTTGTGACGCTTGCGGAAGAAAAGGACGACCCGGAGACGGAAGCCGTCAAAGCGGTCCTGAACGGGACGCCCGATACATGGAATGGAATCGGAAACCGCACGGCCCGCACGACTGAAATTCTTACTTTGACTTCGTTCAAAGTGGAAGTGGAGTATTCCCGCGACAGCGACAGCGGAGGCGGAGGCGGCGATTCGGAGGAGGATAAATCATCCATCGCGTTTGAAATAG
Source organism: uncultured Victivallales bacterium (assembly GCA_964462755.1). Classification (GTDB taxonomy): domain Bacteria; phylum Verrucomicrobiota; class Lentisphaeria; order Victivallales; family UBA1829; genus SIG94. Next base: position 4,856 of record CAYWZD010000040.1, read on the forward strand.
GCGGAAACGGAACACAGAAAATTTTTATTTCCCAAAAAACCACTCGCTATCCGGAAAAGGCACCTGATTACCAGGGGCTGATCAATGTTCAGGAGGATGGCTCCGTTTCCGGCGTGGAAGTTCCGGCTTCCTATTTCCGTTTTTCGGAAACCTATAAGATCGCGCCGCGTCTGATCACGACACTTTATACGAGAAATATCGGCAGATGTTATATGCGGGTGAACAAGTATCCGTTCCGCGGATATCTTCCCGGCGAAGTCCGGTTCATCGGCTGCACCGGACAGCGGACCGGAACCAGTTCAAGCGATATGTATCAGATGACCTTCAACTTTGAAGTTTCTGAAAACTACAAGGATGAAGAAATCCGGGGATTCGATCAGAAGATATCCAAGAGGGGATTTGACTACATCTGGTTCACTTACCACGATGTTCCATTTTACGTAAAAGAAGGTGACAAAGTTAAAACTTACAAGGTAAAAAAGGCAAATGCCGCTTATGTGGAAGAAATCTCAAAATACGCTGATTTCGGAATATTGAGAATACCCGGAGTGAACGTTTCCAAAGAAACAAAAGAGACAGGAGTTGCGGGTGATTGAACCATTGAAAGCTGGATCGAATTTGCCGACGTCTGTCAGCAAATTTTGGAATCCGATTATCGGAGCGGCGAACAAGGTGAACGCTCCGGGCGGTCCTGTGCTTAAAACGGATGTGAAGCCGTTTGCGCATTCATCCGTCGTCGATGTGTTCAGCAACGAGAAAGATTTCGATGTCGGAGACGTTGTCGTTGTTGGCGGTTTGATGAATGCAACGTCTTTCGATGGAAATGCCTTTCCGAAGCCTCTGTTTGAAATATACGAGGCGGCGGCTGGAGATAAGGATAAAGTCTTCTGCGTGGTGATCGACAAGCCGATTCACGCGGGGGAATTCGGACGTGCGCTCGTTTCCGGTATGGCGGTCGTCAAACTGATCCAGTATGGCGGCGCCGCCGATTCGGATTATGCCATTCCGGATCCCGATGTGGCGGGATGTTTGAAAACGGCCGAAACCGGTCCGTTCCGAGTCCTATGGAAAGGCGAGCCAACGATGGAAGTGATTTACGTATATGCGGCCGTTATTTTCGGAGCGGACCCGGGCGGGAAACGGTATGAATACAACGGCCCGTTCAAAGTGACTGTTTCAGAGGATTTGACGTTGTCGGTCGCGGCGGGATTCCTCAACCGGAACGGCGATTTTCTGACTGTCCCGGAAATCAAGTCGATCACGGCGGAAACCGGTTATCTCTGCGTCTGCTCTTCGATCGTGGACAAAACCGAAACATGGACGAAGCCGACTGTCAAGTTTGCGACGCCGGCGGCGACGGCGTATCCGGTTGCGTATGTTGTCTGCGAGAAGGACAACGCGGGAAAAACAAAGTCGGTTACGGTTACTCAGCCTCTGATTGTGGCTCAAATTACGCAGACGAAAGACTGCCCTGTCGCGGTTGCGGCGGCGGAAAGCGGAAACTGAAATGGCGAACGGGGAATATTACTACAAAAATGAACGTCCGGATGGTTCCGGCGGAAGCGGTTCCGGCGGCGGAAACAGTCCCGGCGGCGGTTCCGGAAACTGGGGCGGTGGTTCCGGCGGCGGAATGGGCGGCGGCACGGACGGAAATGGAATGGGAAGCGGACAATGGGGTGGCGGTTCCGGCGGAAGCGGTTCCGGCGGCGATGATGACTCAAACCGTTTTCCGGATCCGGAATGGCTGTATAGATTCATTAATTCCCCATACCTGAAAACGGCAGCGGGGAAAAAAGGGGTTTACGAACCGGTTCCGTCGACTTCTACGCAAGAACAGCTGGAAGAATGGGGAAAACGCTGGAACCCGGAAACGAAAGATTTCAGCGGCGACCAGAAGCAGGCCGGATGGCGCGGGATGATCCCGTTGCCGGGTGGCGGCGTCATGACGGAATATTCCGCCGGAATCAAGATCGACGGAAAAGAAGTCGAAGTGCCACTGATTGTTCCCGCCACGACGGATGAGGAAATCGAACTGCTCCGGACCTTTCCGAAGACGATTCCGGATTCGATTTATGACCGGGCGCGGGCATGGGCGGAATACCGGATCGGAAAAGGAAAAAGCCCGTTCTACAACGGGGACTCGGAGGACGAGACGCTGCGGAACATTTACCAGATCCTTGTTTCCACGGTCGCCGCGTCCGGAACCATCCGGACGGCCGGAAAATATATATTGACCGGGTCGCTTTCCTGCAAGGTGGTTCCGATGATTTTCTTCATTGACGGCGACGGGGAACACAAGCATTCCAACTGTGTTCTGTGCGTTTCTTCGGATGAGTCACGGCCGCTGAAGATGTTTTATTTCGCCGGGGAGCTCGCGGGATACGGTTATTTCAACTGGGACCGGTCCGGCGAGTTCGTTATTCGCGCGAAGTGGCAGTCCGGACATTACAGTCATGCGGAAATAAACCGGGTGCGGTTCGTCGTTTTCGGAGTGTCCACCGGATGGATGACGCTCCCGGTGACACTGGGAAACTGGGTGGATGCGGTCCGGGTGAAGATTGCGGACGATGGAATCGTTACCGTCAATTCCATCCTTGGCGAAATCAATGGAAATCAAAAAATAATCGAGGCGATCCATGCAGACAGTTAAAGGAATTTTGATGCTGTCCGGAAATAGTGGCAGCTGGGTGGACGAATACGGCGCCGAGGTGGACGCTCCGGAGGTTGCGATTGGAGTGAAAGTCCGTCTCAAGATCGATTTGCGGACGGATGAAGTCGATGAAACCGGAAGACTGATTCCCGTCGCGCTGGAGGATTTTACCAGCGATGCTTACCGGATCGCTGTGGACGGAGACTGGAACCTTGCGACGGACCCGGTTCTCAAAAAGAACAGCGGCATTTCGGTCGTGCAGGAAAACGGGTATGTATATCTGAAAGTGGAGATGCCGACGCCTTCGCCTACCGAGCTTGTTGAAGCATTGAACAATGGGAAAAACGTTACTTTCGACTGCGAGACAGCCGGAATTTCCGCCGGTGGTTCGGAAGAAGCGGCAGACTTCATCATTCAATTTTCGCTGGGGATCCGGAATCGTCTCTATATGGGCGGAACCATCACGGAGGAAGTCCAGAACGATCCTGAATATTTGAAGGCTGTTGAAGTGCAGGCCATGATTGCGGCGGCAGTGGCGGCGGCGACGCGGGCTCCGGCGGCGTCGCTTGAGATCGGGACGGTTTCCAGCGGAACGACTCCGGCCGCATCTGTGACCGGGACCGCTCCGAATCAGACGCTGAACTTGACCCTGCCGAAAGGCGCGGACGGCACCACTCCGCACATTGGAGAGAACGGGAACTGGTATCTTGGAACCGTGGACACTGGCATAGCCGCCACCGGAGAGGATGGCGAGAGTCCGCATATTGGAGAAAACGGGAACTGGTTTATTGGAACCGCGGACACCGGGGTAAAAGCGGCCGGCACGAATGGTAAAGACGGTGAAAGCCTCGACTGGGATGAAGTCATCACGGAAGAATCCGAGCTGGACGCATACGCGGACCGGGAAAAAGATTTCAGAGTCGCGATGTCCACCACAGACGCAACCGCAAAAACCACGACCACGACCATCTGGAAAAAACGTTCCGGAGATCACAACGACTGGTGCACACCGTTTATTCATGTGGCGTATTCCGCCGCCGGAAAAGACGGTGCGAACGCGGCGTTGATCGAACCTCTGGAATTTACGTCTCCGACCGCCGAAAATGTGGAGTATCTCGTTTTCGACATTTCCAGCCACATGGCGGTGAGCATCGCCGCGGTCTGCATTGATACCGCACTGGGGGAATACACGTTGCCTTACAATTCCGTATTCGGCATATTGAAGTTCCTTCGCGATCGGACAAACAAGAAAATGTATGTCTATTTCGGAGAACAGATCCCCGCTTACTCGACCGGCCGGATTTATTTCGCCCAGGGCGTCACGACTGCGACTTCCACGGAGGATCCGGACACGCCGTCCTGGTATGGCAAGAAAATGATTTACGGCTACATTCCAAGCGCGACGGCCGGAAGCATCACCAGCGTGACGCAGATCACTTCCGCCATGCTGGCCGCTGCCGCGGATACGGTTGTCACTGCCGATGCTTCCACTCTTGGAAAAACCAGTCTAGGCGTGGTGCCGGAGGGCGCCTGGCTGTTTGCGCTGATTCCGGCAAATGCCGGCCTTGCGGCGACAAAAGACAATGGTTTCGGAGGCAAGGTTGCGTTCGAACTGAACAATGGCGTTGACGGCACAGGTGCGAATGGAACGGAGATCACGGTTGGAGAAACCGCATACCGTGTTTACGGCGAGTTCAAATTGAATGCAGCAGAAATTTATATCTACATAGACGAGGTGACAAATGCCTAACATTGAAATTGCAGGAAGCCTGATCCCGGGCACCACGAACACTCCCCTGGATGCGCGGACCCGCAGGGACACGCTTGCCGAGATGCTGACCATTGACAACCCTGCGGTCGGGATGCACGTTTACGTGACCGAAACGGGCAAGGAATACATTGTCAAGACGCTGAAAAGCAAGCTCATCGGCGGCATCGAGACTGCCGATCGCCTGATCGACACCTACGAGGAAGTCCCGGACAAAGCGGGACTTGACTCAAAGGCGACCGCCGCCGCCGTGACTGTGCTTGCGACCGAAGTAAGCCAGAAATCCCCGATCGGTCACACCCATGACTTCGGCGCGTATGCCGAGATTACCCAATTCGAAGTTTACGCAACGGACGCCGTCATTCCAGCCGGAACGGTGGACAGTGATACAGGGCTTGCCTATGAAGTCGAGGTCCCAGCCGGAATGTCCCATTACTTCCGCTTGCGCTCCGACACGCCGCAAGAATCCAATGACATCGTGATCGACTGGGGCGACGGCTCCACTTCCAGCGTAGCCAATCAGGAATACGATTCCATTTATGACGCCGAATGGGCCACCGTTGCCGAACTCATCTACAATTTCCATCACACCTATTCCACGCCCGGGAAATACATCGTTACGGTTCATGGAAAGAATTACTGGGGATTTCAGACCGGCCCGTTCACCAACGGCGGGGCTTCGATTCTTTCGCGTATTTTTGCCTCGGATTTGCCGATGGCCGGATGGGTAAAGAATCTGGCCGGATGCGCGGCGAATTCGCCAAAGCTTCAGAAGGTTCTTATACCGACAGGCATGGACATGTTCGCCAACATCCACAACGCGAGCTCCATTTTCAGGAACGACTACAATCTTCTTTCCGCGACAAACTTTGAAACGAAATTCCGCTGGACTCGTTATGTGTGCGATATGTTCAACGGATGCTTGTCTATGACGACATGCGACCTCCGGATTCCTCAAAACGCCATCCGCACGACTGCGTATCAGAGAGTTTTCAAAGGATGTGCCAAACTTGCCGGCGACATTGCGAATTTCCTTCCGGAACGCGGATTCGACGGAAAGAAAGTGGACATTTCCGAATGCTTTATGGGCTGTCTTTGCCTCACCGGAACAGTTCCGGGCGCGATCCTCTGGAATGACATGGTGACAGAATGGACGCACACCAATACGTTCGCCGGATGTACCGCTGACATCCTCGCGCAAGTGCCTGTGAGCTGGGGCGGAACGGCCTCCGAGGTTGAGGACCCCAAGCCCATTACTCGCTCGAACGCGGTCACCATTATCGGCGCGAAGGTTGATGAGGCCATTACGAACTTGAACATCCCGTCCGGAGCAAACGCGGGACGCGGAAATGTGCTCGGCGGGTATGGTGTCAAGGTCACGGCATATACGGAATCGGATGCGGGAACAACGCCTCGGAAACTCACTCTCGCGAGTGCGGACGGGGACGAAATCGACTGGACGAAAATCACGGCTGACATCACGATCCGCGTGAATGATCCCGGTGAAGTCGTAACTTCCGGAGTCGGAGAAGACGAAACCGAGGAGGATTTGCTGTATCTGGAAGCCACGGTCAAGGCGGTGGATTCCGCCAGCGGAACCATCTGGATCAGTCCTTGGCGCTACGCCGGTTCGACAGAGGGCGATACAGCCAAGGAACGCGCGGTTTCATCCGAGTTTGCTTCGAATGTCACGGACGGAAAAGTATTCATCCGTCTGGCCGACCCGGAACGCACCGACGCCGCCGCCAGTTCCGGCGACAAGAATTTCGTGACCGGCAACCGGTCTTACGCGAATGGCAGCTGGAACACGGTTACTGGGGACATGTCCGGCGCGGAGGGTTCCTTGAATACGGTTAGCGGACACATGAGTTTCGCGCGTGGCGTGTCCAACAGGGTCCAGGCGGAGAACACGGTGGTTGACGGCAACAGCAACGCGGTCAACGCCGCCGCGTCCATGTCTTTTGTCATGGGTTCCGGAAACGAGCTGTCCAACCAGAGCGAATATGTGTTCGGCGACATGAACCGCGTGTCCGGGATTGGTCAGATTGTGATCGGCACGAGCAACTCCGGCGCGGGCAACCGTGCACTGTTCATCGGCAAACGCAATGTCATTTCCGTCGAGGAGGGCATTGCGATCGGTTACAATCTGACGGTCAAAGCCAAAAACGCGCTGATGTTCGGGCGTTACGGCACGCTGGCCGATTCCCCGGAGAACGAGGGCGCGTTTGCCGTCGCAGGAGGCGAACACGAAGCCGAAAAAATCGGGCTGGTCCACCGGATTAACAAGAAGGTTCTGAACCCGCTCTACAACTCCACGCTCGACCCGACCGGGACCGGCATCGACAGCGCGGGCGAAAAGCAGTATGTCGCGGAACAGGCATTTTCGACGGAATACCGGGGTCGGTTGAGTCCGGTCACGCTGACCGTGGCGGTTACTGCCGGTGCTACGGTCTACCTCGATCATGACCAGTTCGCCCGCTGGATTCTTTCGGGAACCGGCGCGGTGACGCTGGCGCTCGAAAACTGGATCGACGGCGACCGGGGCGAGGTGCTCGTGAGCACGACAACGCAGACCCTCACTTTCCCCGAATCGTGGATCGTCCCCGAGGACTTTGACATCACGACCACGCCCGGCGTCTACTTGCTGGAAATCCGGCAGGAATCGGGCGGCGTCCATCTGCACAAACTTCTCCCTTTCGGCGGTTCCGGAACCGGTTCCGCCAGCGAGATTCTGATCGGGGAAAACAATCACTGGTTCGTGGATGGAGTGGATACCGGGATTCCGGCAACCGGAACCGTGGAAATCACGCAGATACTCACGGGGGAAGCCGGATCGAGCGCCACATTGACGGAAGCCTCCGGATCGACCGCGTCGGCAAAAAAATACACTCTCACCGTTCCGAGAGGGGCGCAGGGGAATCCAGGCTATGGATCGACAAACTGGGTTGCTTTGACCTATGCGGCCTCCGTATTACTGTCCGGCGCGACCGGCGACAACCAGAAAATCACCCTGACCGGAGATATAAACCTGACGGCTCCTGCATTGTCGGCAACATATCCGACTTTGCTTCTGCAGATCGCAACCGGAGGGTATGCCGTGTCCCTGGGAGGAACGTTGCTGATTGAAGCGGGATCGTCCCTTACCTATCTCATTGGCTGGTATTTTGACGGCGAAAGCACGAAACGCCTGTCCGTGTCGGAGGTGGCGCCATGAGGATGATCGATATATGCCGCATGAGCAAAACGCATGAAACTCCCTTTCCCGGACTATATGTGTGTGGATACAATATGTTTGGAGTCCTTGGCTTGGGAACGAGTGGAGAAGAAAGAAAAATACCTACCAAGGTTAGCACAGTCTCTACCTTTACAGAGATAGCTTCTGATGCTGACCATACACTGGCGATTACTTCAAACGGAGAACTTTACGGATGCGGGAGCAATATAGAAGGTGGGATAGGACTTGGGGATACTATTCTTCGTGTAAATATATTGACACGCATTGGAGAAGCCTCTGATTGGGTGAAGACTACTACCGCACAAAGACACTCACTAGTTTTGAATTCCTCTGGAAAATTATATGGATTCGGACAGGGTGGATATGGGGCACTTGGATTAGGAAACGAAGAAACTCAAACAACGGTAACCCGTATTGGTACCGCGACCAACTGGACGGAAATTGCCGCTGGATATTTATGCACATTTGTGCTGAATTCCTCTGGAGAACTTTATGCGTGCGGGAACAATAGTTGCGGACAGCTTGGCCTTGGAGATACGACGAATCGCTTGACGCTTACACGCGTCGGCACCGCTTCTAACTGGGTAAAAATAGTTTCTAGAACGTTTCATACATTTGTGCTGAATTCTTCCGGAGAGCTTTATTCATGCGGATACAATAACTTCGGACAGCTTGGCTTGGGAGATACAACGAATCGTACAGAACTGACACGTATTGGCACCGCGACCAACTGGACGCAGATTGCCACTGGAAGTTCTTATACATTTGCTTTGAATTCTTCCGGAGAACTTTATGCGTGTGGGGCAAATGGTAATTACCAACTCGGATTAGGCGACAAAACCGCCAGAAATACATTTACCCGTGTTGGCACCGCTTCCAATTGGATACAAATAGCCACGGGAGATACTCATACACATACCTTGAATTCCTCCGGGGAACTTTATGCGTGTGGATACAATGCTCAAGGTTTTCTCGGCCTTGGAGACGAAAGATACAGGGCTTTGCTTACGCGCGTCGGCACCGCTTCCAACTGGGTAAAAATAGTTTCTGGATCCTATGCAACATTCGCAATCGCAGAATAACAACAAGGAGATAGCATCATGAGTGAAGAACCCGCCGTCGTCGAACTGGATACCGACATCGTCAAACGCACCCTCGTGGACGCACAGAGCAATAACGCCGAACTGGACATCAAGACTCCCTACATCGTCCGGGAGGTGCTGGTGCCAATGAGGCAGAGAATCCCGCTGTATGTCAATGGGACGCTCAAGAGCACGGAGGCTCTGTCCGCGTTGGGACTTTCGGTCCGGGAATATACCCGGCTTGAAGTCGAAACTGCGCAGTATGCCGCCTATTATGAAGCAAATCCGACGCTGGCGACTCGCGTCCGGCAGTATGCGGCCATCCTGACCGCCTACGGGCTGGAAGCCACCGCCACCAGCGACCAGATCGCCGCCGCGATTCAGGCCGACACCTCCAAGACGGACGCCGAAAAGACCACCGCCGCCGCGTCCCTGTTGACGCTGATCCACGACATTGAGATCAACGTTGACGAGGTCTGCCCCGGAGAAGGACTGACCGCATGGACCATCATGCCGAAGCTGATCAAGTATCTGCCGGCAGAAGGGGAAGGTGAATAATGTTTACGTCGTTGTCTCTCATCAAAAGTTATCCGATCCCGGAAATCGACCGCAAGGCCCTGCTCTGGTTCCTTGCCAAATACGAGCAGACCCCTGCGGGCCTCTGGCTCAAATCCCTGAACTGGCGGGCGTTGGATTACAAATACTGCTGGGCCATGAAAAACGGGATCATGGGCGCGTGGCTGTCCGTGGTCGGGGATTGCGTCTACCTGGCACCGGAATACACCGGACAAGACCCGCTGGAATACTTCGCGTCTCCGCTCGGCAAGGCCCTGAACCGACTCCACCCCGCCGCGCTTTCGAATTGGGCGGGTCTGATCGCCTCGATTGCCGTGCATGAGCTCCGGCACAAATGCCAGCGGAAACGTCTCGGTTTTGCCCTGTATGCGCTCTGCACCCTGCCGGGCATCCGGCAAGTGACGCTGGAGTGGGATGCCAACCGGATCGCCAAGCCCAGCGACGAATTTTTCAAGGCGTATGTCGCCGCACTGGACATGAACGAATTTTACGCCCGGTATGACCAGAAAGCCGAATAAGGGGAGGTTGCATATCATGGGAATTGTTGCGATGGAGAAACCCGCTTTCATTCCGCATTGCGAAAACATGAAGGAATGGGACGGGAAAACGATCATGCTGACAGTCAACTGGCGGATCATTTTCGACAATGAGCGGGTTCATTGGGAAATGTGTCTCCCGGAAGGTTTCATATCCGATGGAGGTTCCATTCCCCGGTTCTTCCATCGCATCTGGACTCCACTCGGCTATTATCTGCCCTGCTATCTTCCGCATGACGGACTGTATGCCGGGGAACTGGTCCCCCGCGCGGAAGCGGACTATATCCTGCTGGAGCTTTTACAGGACATGGGAGCCTGTTGGGCGGACCGCAATGCTCAATACTCCGGGGTTCGCGCCGGGGGCGGTTTCGTATGGGACCGCCACGTCCCCGAAGATGTGGCAAAGGTCCGTGCCTCGATCTTCTGGGAGTATGAGGTGAAACATGCCTGAAAAAGCACAGTCGCCCACATATAAAGTCGTTTGCTGGATTCTTGTTATTATCATCGGCGGATTGTTTACTGTCGTTTGGTTTTTCTTCACAGGATTTTATTCCAACGTGCTTGAAATCCAGAAGAGTTTGCAAGAAATCAAACTCTCCGTCGTAAAGATACAAGCCGAGATGATGGACGAGGCTAGAGTCCGTCAAATCGTTCGTTATGAAATGCAAGCAAATTCAAAGGAAAGGAACTAGTATGTTGCCATATTATCAGGATAATAACGTCACTCTCTATCATGGCGACTGTCTGGAAATCATGCCAAATTTGACGCAGCTTGTTGATGCTGTTCTGACCGATCCCCCGTATGAATACATCTCCACTTTGGCGTGGGACAAGCCGGGATATCTTGACAAAAAGCAGATAGTCAACTGTCTTCTTGGGGTAATGTCAAAAGATTCTATCCTGGCTATCTTCGGGCGCGGCACATCGTTTTACAGGCTGAATGTGCTGTTGGAAGACGCGGGACTGAAATTCAAGGAGGAAGTCATTTGGAACAAAAAGCAATCTACATCTCCCTGTATGGCACTCCATCGCGTCCACGAGACATGCGCCATTTTTGCAAAAGGAGGCGCAATAATTCGACGAGCAAAAGTTCCTTATATGGAAAAAAAATTGTTCAATATGCAAAGTATTGTAAGTGACGTGAAAAGAATCAAAAGCGCGTTGAATAATCCAATAGAATTGGACGCGATTCTTAAATTTTTATCGCTCAACCTCCCTGCACATAAAATAGCCCCGGTAGATAAAACCTATAAACACAACGTATCACAACACCATACGAAATCCAGTTTACGAGGCGCAGCGACATTTCAGACCCTGCGTGGAATTGGAGAAGAGAGTATCATGCAAATCTCCGGCGACGGGAATGAAGCGGATATTTTTGAATGCAATCG
>CAYWZD010000041.1:0-16083 GCA_964462755.1 uncultured Victivallales bacterium
AAATTCTCTTGAAAATATTCGGCGAATCCCCTGAGAAAGGACAGGATCATGGGGGCTTCTAAAAAAAACATGCCTCTATATATAGGGGAAAAACTGAAAAACCATGCCGATTTCTCAACAAAAAAGCACAAAAGCACCATGTTTAAATTGTTTTATCGTCTTGGACCATTTTTGGGTTCTTTTCAGCCGTTTATAGTCGCATGGAAATATTTTGCCGGAATTTTCGCGTTGCTCTTATCGTCTCGATTCATACGGCAAAAGGAAATTCCCAATCACGGGGGAATGGAAGACGATGCTCAAAGTAAAGGGCGAAGGTTCAGCGCTTTTTTATGGCGTTTTCGCCATTCCCGAACTTAGGCTTGAGGGGGAAGCAAAAATTCAGCATCAAGGTTCATATTCAATCGAGCAGTGGCTGACGGGATACGAACTTTTCACGAGGTTGAGCTCACAGAGGAAAAGTTAAGCTGCCCTATAAAAGGGTGACCATTTTTATACTACAAAAAATTCCCGCGCTTCACTTCGGATCAGTCCTCCAGCTTGAGTTCCGAATATGTAAATGCTTTGCCCCGGCTTCGTTCCGGCGCGATTGACAACATGGTCTTGCAAGGATTTTCCGAGGAATCCATGTCGCCCGCTTCGAACAGCATTTTTATATACAGCTCCTTTGAAAATTTTTCGAGTCCCAGCACTTCTGCCGGGATAATGCATTCCATCGAGTATCCATCTTCCAGCCGGATGCTGCGGGACTTCACCAGCGCCGCCAGTTCCTTGCGTTTGGCCTGACTGAAGTCCACCGGATACCAGATATAGACATTGTCCGGCGCATTTTCCACGCCGCCCGGTGAAATTCCGATCTGGTAATCGGTTTTGTTTTTGTTCACATTGAACCAGAACTCCACATGATCGCCCATCCACAAATCCGTCCCGGGTTTTCCCGGCATAAAGCGGTCATCCTTCACTTTCACACGAACCAGCAGTTCCCGTGGGTTCCAGCCGAACCGTATTTGGCAGCTTAAATCATTCGGACCTTCCCAGTTGTCATGTCCGTGGACCAGATTTTCGGCGGAATGAATCACCTGGTCATATCCCGGCGGTAAACGCTGGAAACTTTCCGCATATCGAGCTTTGAATATCGGTCCGGGAACGGCTTTTACCCGCGGCAGGTCCGGGAGAGTCCGGTATGCCCCGTAGTAATGGATGGCCACTCCGCCGAAGCCTTTATTGCCGTAAAATTCTTTTGTGACGGCTTCCAGTTCATTTTCCATTTCATTCAAGCCCTCCTCGTAAAAAGTGATCGAGGGCGGCATGTGATGTTTTTTCGCATTGATTGTTTCCGTCCCCACCCAGGCTTTTTTTCCGTAACTGCCGGCAAGATTCACCTCATATCTGGAAAACCGTATTGTTTTGGCCGCCAGGTCGTGATAGGACATGATCGCGAAATAATCGACAATCCGGATCATGTGCTGGGCGACATTGCCGCTTTTGCCGTTGAAGACCGTATATTTTTCCGGACCGTCAAGGTCATAACCGTCGGCGATGGCCAGCCCGAATTCAAAATTCTTCATCCCGGATTCTGCAATCAGCTTCCGGCATCTTTCATGGAGTTTGATGAAGAGCGTGTCCACTTTGCGGCGGAATTCATCCGACTGATGATATCCGGGCAGTCCGTCGGGTTCGACATCGGACTGAAACCCGTCGAATCTTCTTTCCGCCTGCCGGTTCCGGTTGAAATCAAGGATGCGCTGCAGGGAAGCGAGAAACTCCGCCTGCCGGTCCGGCAGCAATGCCGTCGGCCAGCCGTCCAGGGCGTGCACCCGGATTCCCGCTTTGTGTGCCCGTTCCAGAAAGTTTTCTATTCTGTCGGTACTGGCCCGGCTGTTGAAAAGAGTTTTCAACCCGGTATAAAGATACAGTAATTGAATCTGGCGGTTCCGGCAGAAATCCAGGAGCTCGGTATTTTTCTTCGGATTGAAAGCAAAGTCATTGTTCCATATCCACATGGCGCGGGGAACATTGTATTTCGGATGAAGGACCCGTTGATTGACTTCTTCCGCCTTTTTCAGGTCAGGAATCGATTGTTCGTTCAGGGACTTGCTGGAATCCTGAACTTCCTTTTTCCGATACTGCTCATCTTCGCCGGGTGCATTTTTCTCCGGCAGTGGAATCCCGTACGGCTCAGCCGTCACGGGGGGTGCGATCATGCATGAAAACAGGGAGATCAAAGCCGTCCAGATGAGATATTTGAATCTGAACATCGGCGACTCCTTTCCGACTGTCGGTTTTCTTTCACATGACAGCTTGAAGAGATTCATTTCATTTTTGAATGAACTATGGTAATAGACAACGATTTATCCTTTTTCGTTCCGTGCCTTTTGAGAGGAATCATGAAGAGATGAACCCTGCGGAGAACGGGAATCCGTTCCGAAAAATTCATTTTCCGGCGGGACCGCCGCGGACGCAGCGGACAAAATTATAGATGCGGCGGGCGTCGCCCTGCGGTCCATGCCCAAGCGGCAGATCCGCCGGGTTAGCTATTTAAAATTGCTATTGCAATTCGATCCAGAATATCAGGACGGTTTTTCCGTCGACGTGAATGAATTTCCGTTCCAGTTTGCCGCCGCATTTTTCGATGGCTTTCCGGGAGGCCGTATGATCCCGATCGCAAGAAATCATCACCCGGTTCAGGCCCAGCCGCTGTCTCGCATGGACGAGGGCTGTATAACATCCGGATTTCACGTTTGTCCGGAGCGGATGAACTGCATGAGTTCGACGGGGGCGTCGTTTTCCCGGATGAAAGCCACCTTTATTTCCGGACAAGGACAGTTGGGAGGAATGATGACTTCCCGTCCGGCGAGCGCGGCCTCAAGATCGTCGACTTCGAAAGCTACATGAGGGACGGTTTTCACCAGTTCCGGCAAGGGACAGTCGGCATTGAAACGCATCCATTCGATGTTGAAATCGTTGGTCTCATAGCCATAGACGTACATCTTGAATTCCGGCAGATACCTTTCGCCAGGATGTGGAAACGCGGTTGGGATTCCGATGTGATTGTAACGGTATTCTGTGTTGTTCATCATGATCATGCCTTTGTTGCGACAACCGCGAATTCTTCTTCCTCCGGAGTGAACGGGCTGCCGGCGACATTGCCGTAACAAGCCGTGATTTTGAGTCCGACGGAAGCAAATTCCGCTGCAAGCATGTCGCGGTCGAAATACTGCAGCCAGTTGAAAACCTCCCAGGTTCGATCTGGCTCGAAAATCGTATATTTGTCCAGCGAAACACATTCGGTCGGATACTTGAAAACCTGCTTCAGTCCGAAATAATCGCCGGCTGCCCAGAACCCGTTGTCCAGACGAAATCCAAGCTCGATGGTTTCTTGTCGTTTGGACAGCATCGGTAGCGCGGCGACGTCCAGCAGTATCTGTCCCCCGTCGCGGAGGAGTCGGCAGAATGTTTGCAGCAAAGTCCGGCGCTGATTCGGGCTCAGCGGACACAGATCGCAGAAGATCAACGTGATCAGGTCGAATCGGCGATCTGTATCGAATTTCAGGTAGTCTGCATATTGATAATCGATCGTCAGGCCTTCCCGTTCCGCTGTTTCTCTGGCATAGGCAATGGATCGTCGTGAAAAGTCGATTCCCGTCACGTGGGCGCCGCAATGGGCGAACCGGGTAGTATACCAGCCCGGTCCACAGCCGAAGTCGATTACATTGGAATCTTTTGTCAACTTGAACCGCTCGGCTATCCATGCGGCGGAGTTTTCAATGAAATCCCGGCGGCGCGAAGCGGCACCGATGTTTTCATCCAGGTGAAAGCGCAGCATCTGCCGGGAAATGTATTCGTCATTCCAGAGCGTTTCGGCGGTATAACGGCAAAACGGCTGCGGTTTCTCCGTTACTTTCCTGAGAACTTCATAAAATGTCTGCTCCGGCAAATCGGTATTTTTCCCGTGTGGAACAGATGGCTTCCTGTCAGCACTTATTCTTTTTTTCGACATACCCAACCCCTTTTTCTGTTTCTGGCGCTTCAAACTGTTTCAAGATGAATGTCGTTCATTGATCGGATGAACAGCCAATCTTCGGAAAGGTCCGCTGCCTTACCGAATCATAGGACATCGTCATTTTGCATGATCAGAAATTTCATTTCTCGGGGCGGTCCTTGCCGCACAAAAGAATCGAAGGTCCTGAAACCGTTTCTCTCATATGTTTTGACGGCACGCAGATTGAACGATGCCACGGTAAGCCGAAATCCTTTTACACCCACTTTTTCTTGTGCGAAGGCCAACCCGGAACGGACGAATTCCGCGCCGTATCCGTGTCCGCATAAAGCCGGGTTCATTCCCAGTCCGAAATCGGTCAAAGACGAATCGTCGTAAACGCCGAACGCTTTTCCCGCCGGAACAATGGCGGCCTCTCCAATACAGTAATATCCCAGCAGAACCCCATTTTCGTCCTGCGCCATGAAGTAGTTTCCGGCCAGCAGTTCAGCGCGGCATTCATCTGTCCCCGGCATGTCGTATATAGAATAGGGATCGGGATAGGTCCATCGGGAAATTTGCGCCGCCGCTTCCTGATTCATGTTATTGACAATCCAATTCAAGCCTTGAACCCCCTTTCCCCTGATGCTGAAAATATAGGTGAAAAGCCAAAATATTCAAGGTCATACGCCTTTTTTTGATTGAACACTGCCGCATCGTCTTGATTTGCCTGAATTCCCGGTCAAGGCTCATGTTCAGGTTTTCTGAATCATTGGCCTGTTACCAATGACCGCGGTTTGGAGAAGTCTTGATACAGCATTTTCGATTATCCCTGACAATTTCAGCGATAAAAGCCGAATTTTCAGAACGGGGACATTGAAAAAACAGCTCGGTGGCGTTACTTTATAATCCATTAAAGATTCGTTGTTGCGAGTCTCCACCGCCTTGCTGATTGAAAACTTGATGAAGCATGACAGACAGAAACAAAAGCCTGCGTCGCCCGTTGAGAGTGAAAGTAATCCGGGGGATTTTCAGGAATTGTTACATGCACCGAGATCATGAAAGAAAAAGAACAGACTGTCAAACTTTTAATAGTGCTGAGCTTGCTGCTCATCGTCGGATTTTCGGCGACCAGCTGGATCAGTTACCGGGTATCCCGCCAGGCGCTGCGCAATCAGATCATCAATGATGAGCTGCCGCTTACCAGTGACAACATCTACTCCGAAATCCAGCGGGATCTCCTCCCGCCGGTATTCATCGCCTCGCTGATGGCCAACGATTCGTTTCTGCGCAACTGGGTCATCGACGGAGAAAAGGAGCCGGGGCAGATTACCCAGTTTCTGTTTGAAACACAGCGCAAATACAATACCTTCACCAGCTTTTTCGTTTCCGAAAGAACACGGCGCTACTATCAGTCCAAAGGCATTCTGAAAACCGTCAAGGACGGTGATCCGCAGGATCGCTGGTATTTCCGCGTCCGCAAGATGCAAGGCGACCATGAAATCAATGTCGATCCCGATCAGGCCAACCAATACGCCATGACGATTTTCGTCAACCAGAAAGTCTTCGATTTCAATGGAAACTACATCGGCGCAACCGGCGTCGGATTGCAGGTCAGGGACGTCAAGAAGATCATTGAAAGTTATCATAAGAAGTTCAACCGGATCGTCAATTTCGTCTCGCCGGAAGGAAAAGTCATCCTTTCCACCGACAACCATGACGGCAAGAATATCAAGGACATCTCCGGACTTTCATCCATTGCCGCCAAGGTGCTCCACACCCGTTCCGCCAGCCTGGAATATAAAATAGACGGCAAGACATTTTATGTCAACACCCGTTATATTCCGGAACTCGACTGGATTCTTGTCGTGAGCAAATCCGACGAGCACGCGCTCCGGAATATCTTTCACTCCTTATTGCTCAATCTGGTTTTGTGCGGGCTGGTGACCGCCATTGTAATCATTCTGGTCTATGTCGTCATCAATTCCTACCGCCGGAAACTCAAAGACATGTTCCAGGTCGAACTGGAGCTCAAGGACCGCAACATCGAGCAGAAAAATGAAATCGAGAAACAGCACCAGCAGTTGATCGAACAGAATGCCAAGCTGATTCAGATCAATGCGTCCAAAGACAAACTTTTTTCCATTATCGCCCATGACCTCCGTTCCCCGCTCGGAAATCTGGCCCAGCTTGCCGCCATGACCGAGGACAGTCTGGCGGCCGGGTCGATGGATGAGGTCAGCGAGTATCTTGCGGATCAGCGTGAACTTTCGGAGTCCACCCTCCAGCTGCTGGACCATCTTTTCGACTGGGCCAGAAGCCAGATGTCGGAAATTCACTGCGCTTTCGCTGATTTCCCCCTGTTCGATTGTCTGAAAGAATCTCTGTCGGGAATCGAGATACAGGCCCGGAAGAAGAATATAGCGGTCACGCTGGAATGCGCCGCGGATATCGTTGTCAACGCCAACCGCAATATGGTCATGACCGTCGTCCGGAATCTCGCTTCCAACGCTGTAAAGTTCACGGTCGCCGGCGGCAGGGTTGAAGTTTCCGCCGCGGTGACGGAAAACACCGTTACGGTCGCCGTCAAAGATTCCGGTGTCGGCATCGCTCCGGAGCGGCTGAAGGAACTCTTTGATTTCGTCCATAACAAGAGCACTCCGGGAACCGGCGGTGAACGCGGAACCGGACTGGGCTTGTCGCTCTGTCGCGAACTGATCCGCAAAAACGGCGGCGAAATCGAAGTGGAAAGCACCCTCGGCGTCGGCAGCACCTTCCGTTTCATTCTGCGGAAAGCCAACTGATCCCGGAATGCCGCCTTGAATCTTGCCTCTCCCGTGATCGACCATCCGATCGAACGGAAATGTTATCTTCCCCGCAGGGAGCTCTGAAAACAAATTCCTGAAAAAATGTCGGATTTTCAGCATTCATTCCCTTGACAAATTCTTTTTTTCGACTTATAATATACTTAAAGAAACCGCAGGTATATTTTAGAAGATGAAAAGTCCAATAAAGAGTCAAAATCTCTATAAGAAGTTACGGGAAGGAATCCTGAACCGCCATTACCGGCCCGGAGAACTTCTGCCCGCGGAAGAGGAGCTTTCCGTTTCGCTGGGCGTGTCGCGCGGGACGCTCCGGCGGGCGCTGAACTCCCTGGAGCAGGAGTCGCTCGTGAAACGGGTTCGAGGTCACGGCACCTATGTGAGCGAGTCTGTTCTGCGGAACAAGATCACCTTCCTGCTGCCCTGCGCCGGAGAATTCGGCGTGGCGCAGCACTTTGTCACGGAAGTGCTCGGCGGAGTGATCGAGGCGGCGCTTGAATTGAACTGTGAAGTGGAAACACCCGCCATTTCGCCGACGAACAATTCGGAAGACATCGACTTGAGCAAGCTGTTCAACATTCATTCCTCCGGGCGTGTGATCATGATGGGCTTCTGGTTTTCGAAAGTCTTTCCGTTCCTCATCAACAGCGGATGCCGCGTGGGGTTCATCCATGACGGCACCTATCAGGTCAAGCAGAATCAGCAGACGTTTTCCCGCTGGGTTGTCGGGGAAAAGGATCAGGAAACCGTGGCATACCGGATGATGAAGGAACTGATCCGCAGAGGGTGCCGGCGTCCGGCGGGGGCGGCAAAAATTCTGCTGGAACAAGAGTCGCCCATGCTTCGCGGCTTTGCCAGAGCCCTTGCGGAGGCGGGATTGCCTCTTGCCAACCTTACGATGCTGCCCGAACTGACCGAGGGAATTTCTCCGTCCGACGTCTGCGAACTGCAGAAGAAGTATCTCTTTGACGGACTTCTGACGATGGATGCCTTCCTTTATGAAAGTTTGTGTGCGACCGGCTGGGAACATCCTGTCGGCGTGTTTGACCTTCTGCAAAGAAACTGCCGCCCTTCCGGAGAGAATGTCTTTTACTCGGAGTTTCCGCTCCGGAAAATGGGAAAAGAAATCGCCCGACTGTTGAATGTTCCCTGTTTCAAACCCTGTTCATTGAAATTTACGTCCGAGGTTTATAATCATAAAGGAGAACCCATTCGATGAGAATGTCTGCCGGACTTCTGTTTCTTTCCGCGTTCGCCTGCGGCGTTTCCGCGCATGCCTCGGAAACGCTTCGCGAAGTCTCTTGCGACGATGCCGTGTTCACGGCCTCCGCGCCGAAGCTCGACGGAAAACTGGACGATCCCTGCTGGAAGAATACTCCGGCGCATACGCGTTATTATGAATATTTCAAGCCGAACCCGAAACCCGGAGTTCTCCGGACAGAGTGCCGGTTCCTTTATGATTCGCGCGGGATTTATCTCGGGATCACCAACTATGAAACACAGCCGGAAAAGATTCGCCGGAACATGACCGACCGCGACAACCCGCAGCTCTGGACAGACGACTGCGCCGAGATTTATTTCGACTGCCGTGGCGATGCCATCGGGTTCAACAAATTCATCGTCAGCGCGCGCGGGGTTCTGGGCGACATGCGGCGGATTGATGGCGCCGTCACGCTCAATGAATGGAACGGAAACGGCTGGAATGCCGCTGTCTCCGTCGATTCCGACCGCTGGACAATCGAAGCTTTCTTTCCGTGGGAGGATCTGGGCGCTCCAGCCCGTCCCGGGGACGTCTGGCGTTTCTGTCATGTGCGTTACGCATGGAGTTCCGGCAAATTTCAGGGAGTCACCTCTTCCCCCGGCGGAAATTATGCCTCGACCGGCAACTTCGGTTTTCTCTCCTTCCTCGCTCCGGGCGAGACTTCTTCGGCGAAGCGCACCCGGGAAATCCTTGCGAAGCGGGTTGCCCCGCCGTGGTGCATGGAACTGGATGGAACTCTCCTTTACGATGAAGGAAAAGGAATCCGCACCGCTTCGCTTTCCGATCTGATCGGAGAAAAACAGCGGCGGGTCGATTCCCTTTTGAAAGCGACGGAAAACGCTTCCGGAGCACTGGGCTCCGAGCGCGCGAAGTATGTATCCGACGGAGAAAAACTCTTGAAAACGGCCGGATTCTCACTGTCCCGGTATCAGGAACTGGAGGCGCTGGCCTCCAATCTGGAGAAACTTCAATGGAAACTCGATCTGGAACGGAACTTCAATTAAAACATACGTTATGGAAAGGACTGGAATTATGCGTAAGAATTTTACATTGATCGAACTCCTGGTAGTGATAGCGATTATCGCCATTCTCGCGGGAATGCTTCTCCCGGCGTTGAACCGTGCGCGGGAATCGGCACGGACCATCCAGTGCGGCAGTCAGATCCGGCAGGTGGCCCAGCTTCATCTGCTTTATGCAGGCGACTACAAGGACCTGCTGCCGTCGCCCTACAAGAGTTACGGTGGAAATGCAACCACGCAGGAATGGTATTATCAGACTTATCTGGCAAGAAATTACCTCGGAAAGTGGAATATCAATTTGTTTCTCTGCCCGACTCTGCTTCCTGAAAAGCTCAAAGCGCTCAACGGCGCCTCCTGGGTCGGAACCCTTTATGGGAGCAACAGCACCGCGATTGAAGGCATCACTTCCGGCTGGTTCGTCATCGAAAAGAACCGTCCGCTATCCCGGATTCCCTTTGCTTCGCGCGGGTGTCTGATGATTGAAAATTATGGGCATGGCACTTTCAACTGCCGTACTTCGGCGCTGGCGAATATGGCGGCGAACAACGGGGTTGACAATCCGGCCTTCAATCATTCGGGGCAGGCGAACGGGGTCTTTTTCGACGGACATCTGGAAAAATTGAGAAGACGTCAGGTTCCGTGCTACGAGTCCTATCCATCCATTGGTGTGGCGGCCCGCGGAAACACTTATTTCGTCCGCGGCGACACTCCGCTGAATCCCACCAGCGCCACCTACACGATCGTCGGCCTCTGATCCGTTCAACAAGGGAGAATCCATGAAATACATACTGTCCGCGTTCCTTTCCGCAGCTGTGACCCTTCCGGCGCTGGCCGTCCATGACGGCGCGTTCCTCAACAAGGTTACGGACGAATACGTTACGCCTCACCACAAATTTTTTGTACAACCGGATAAAAATCCGGCCCGCGTTCTGTTTATCCTTTCTCGTTCGGGGGCGCGGGACGCCGTTGAACTCGGACAGCGCATTCCCCTGAAAGCGGATTATCTCCTGACGCCGAATCATGTCAACCTTGCCGTGGAAGACATGTATGAAAGCGCCATCGCGGGAACGACCATACTCGAAAAGAAACGTGAATTGGCGCAGAAGCTCGAGATTCCGCGCGACCTCTATGTCATCGGCAACTTCGATTTCACCAAGCTTCCCGAGGACGCCCAGTTCAAAATCCTCCCCGCCGTGCGTGACGGCGCGGGACTTCTGATCGTCCAGCCGACAGAATTCCGGAAACTCCCCTACAAAAAACTCTATCGGGAGGAACTGGCTTCTCCCGCTTTCCTGAACGGATTTCCTCTTCCCGATGAGAAAACCGTCCTGAAAGCATGGAAGGTCGGGAAGGGACGTGTGGTTCATCTTGCCTTCGGAGCTTCCTCCGTTTCTCAGGATTTGACGCTGACCGGCCCGATTCCCGTCGGAAACACCTGGCGCAGCCAATATGAAAATGCCATCGCGCTGACGGGGCTTGCCGCCCGTTTCGCCGCCGGACGCGAAACCGAACCCGAAGCCCCGGTTGTGCGCGTGCGCGATTCCTTCAATAACATCGTGACGCCGCCCTACTGCGCCGGAACCCTTTACAAGGATGAAATCGGGCGCAACGGCGGATACCGCGTCAGCAAAATTTCCGTTGCGTCGCCGGTCGGAGCCATCCGGATCAAAGCTCCGGAAGTTGTCCGCGAACAACATTTTCAGGGCAATGCGGTTTTCGAGAAACCCGCTCCGGCGGATGGAACATTCCGCGTCGAACTGGTCGATTCTCCCTATGGGCGCATTTTCTTCCGCAAGGACCTCCCGCTGAAACAGGGAACAGAAAAGGTGGATTTCGCCGTGGCGAAATCGGATATTCCCACGATCGCGGGAACGGTCCGCGTGACTCTTCTCGGTCCGGACGGCCGCCCGCTCGCGATGGAGGAACAGCTTGTGTTCTTCCCGAACCGTGCTCTGGAAGATTATCCGCAACTCGGCTGGGATACGCTGTCCGGCATGAACGGGATTCTTTTTGCCCCGCAGCTGCTGGACCGTCTTGGCTGGACGCTCGGCCTGACCCATCCGTCGCCCGTCGGGAAAAATGCTCGCGATATGGCGATCCTGAATCAGAAAATAGTCCCGTATGTGGTGCGGATCGGCTTCCAGAAAAGCAAGACGGACGGGGTGTCTCAATACAGCTGGTTCTTCCTTCCGAAAGACCGCATGAAAGAGGCGGAAGCCCTCGGCGGCGATCAGTGCTTCTACCGTCCAGAAGTGCGGGAACTCTGGAAGGCAGGAATCGATTACCGGATGACCAACCTTCCAAAATACGGTCCCGCGATCTACAACCTCGGCGATGAAAACTTCGTCGACACCTCGGGCGGCTACGGCCCTTCCGACCTCCAGTATTTCCGCGAATTCCTGCGCAAGAAATACGGTTCGATCGATCGGCTCAATTACAACTGGCGCACTTCCTACAAGGATTTCAGCGAGGTGCCGCATCTTCCGCAGAAAACCGCCCGCGATTCCGGCAACTATCCCGCGTGGGGCGACCATCGTTCCTACATGGAAACCATGTATGCGGACTGCCACGCGTTCCTCGCCAATGAGATCCGGAAACACGATCCGGGCGCGCGGGTCGGCGCGGAGGGAAGTGTTCCGGGCGACCTTGAGAAAACCATCGGGACGCTCGAATACTGGGGGCCCTACAGCGATACGGTCGAGGATGAAGTCCTCCGGAGTTTCGGCGGCGACCGTGTCCGCATGCTCTGGTGGGGCGGTTATCCCGGCAGTCATGGCGGACGCGGCGCCTATCCGATGCCTCTTCTTGGTGACCTTGTTCGCGGCACGGTGAACGGCAATGCCTGGTTCTCCGCACAGATCGGGAGCAATCACAGCGCGTTCGGCTGTGACATGACGATCGCGGATTACGTCAAGCGCTACCTTCCTTATTTTGACAGCCTCCGGAACGGTCTGGCCCAGCTCCTGGTCCGCAACCCGATGTCCGACGAGGGCGTCTATTTCTATTGGAGCCATCCCTCGAATCTCGCCTGCAAGGTGAATGAGGCCTGCGTCAATCCGACGGACGGCCTGACTCCCCTGATCCGTTACGCTTACCGGAACGGACGCGGTTTCGAATTCATATCCGCCCGGACTCTGGATCGCCTCAAAAAGGCTAAAGTTGTATTCCTTTGCGGCGCTTCCGCCTTGAGTGACAAGGAATGCGCCGCTCTGCTCGATTTCGTGAAGAACGGCGGCACCCTGATTGCCGATGTCAACCCCGCCGTGATGAATGAGAATCTCCGCACGCGGGAATCCAATCCGTTGGAAGCGCTTTTCGGCAAGCTCGGCTTTGGCGACGCGAAGAAGCCGGAACTCAAACCGGTTTCCGTTCCCGGATTCAAGGCCGCCCTCAGCGGAAGCGTCGGAAACTATGCCGAACGGAAATACGGCAAGGGAAAAGCGATTCTTCTGAACTTCATGCTCTCCAGTGCCGCCAATACCGCCGACAAGTCCACGCCGTTTGACCGTTTCATCGATGGTTTTCTTCCCGCGCCGGTTTATAAAGTCGCGCCTGGGCTCGATGAGAACGCGGTCGTCCGCATCCGTCACGGAAACGGATTCGATCTGATCGGCGCCACCGTTCCTCCCGCGCGTCTCGGCGAGAAATGCCAAATAACTCTTCCCGGAAAACGTTTCTTCTACCTCTGCGGCGAAGGATTTGCCGGGGAGGGGAACACGTTGACGCTTGATTTCGCAAAGACTCCGTTCCTCTGTTACAGTGTCTTCCCCGAAAAGCAGAAAGCGCCGGATTTCTCCATCGCCGGAGGCGCACGGGGCGAACGTCTCGCCTTCTCCGGTCCGAAACTGGTTTCCGGGCGTGTTTTCTGTCTTGAGCTGATCGATCCAACCGGAAAGATCCGCCGGACTTTCGTATTCGACCGTGCGGAAAAGGCGCCTGTGATCCGTATTGCATACAACGAACCCGCCGGACGCTGGACATCCGTGCTTACGGATGTCGCCGCAGGCCTTCGCAAGACCGGCAATTTTGAGGTGACCCCATGACAAAAAAGATCATCCTTTCCGCTGCCGTCTGCATGATGTTCCACACGGTACTTTTCGCGGAGCCCCGCTGTGACATCAAGGAGAAGCGCGATTCCGCCCGGAATCTGACGGAAATAACCCGCAAACTCTACTTTCATGAAGGCGTGCTGACGCTTTCTCATTGCACCGTGGATGGCAAGACACCCGTCCAGAAAAAATGGGGCGACTATTTCTTCGGTCTGGAGTTCGGGCGTCCGCCGCGTTCCAACGGCGGCTGGAATCTCTGGGATTTCTTCGCCTGCTACCGCATGGACAAGCGTGCGATCAATATTCCCCGCGAATACATGCCTGAAAGCGTCGCTGTGGTGCAATCCGGTGATGCCGCTGTCGCCGACATCGTCATTCCGTCCGGAAACGGCGGAAAGCTGGAAATACGCATGATCCAGTTTCCTTCGCACAAGAAATGGATTTTCATGCGTGTCACGGCGAAGGACTTCCAGCCGTGGCGTCTGGATCTGAGCGCGTATCCCGGCAACTCCAACACGCCGAAGGAACGGGAACGCCACATCGCGACTCGTGAAAACCGTTACTGCACGTCTCAGACCGCCGCCGAGTTCGTTCCTGCGTCGCCCTACCTGATCCTTTTCAACAAATTCGTGCAGGACCGCTACGGAAATATGCTCATCTTCAATCCGCGGCAGTTCCAGAAAATCGTCTCCCCGAAAAGTGCGGGCGCCGTCCTGATTCAGTTCTACCCGAAAAAAGGGGAGAACGTGTTCTTTTTCGCTCTCGGTTATTTTGCGGATCAGGCGGCCGATGACGCGGTTACCCGTTTTCTCGGCGAGGACGGCGATGCCGTCAAGGCTTTCATGGAAAAGATCGACTGGGAACCGAAACTCGATACGAAGGGATTCGAACAGGCCGTCAAAGAAGCCGCGACCCTCGGAGTCGATCCCGTCCGGCTCAAGGAATTCGAGGCGGAATTTGCCGACATCGTGAAGCGAAAAGATGTTTCCGCCGCCGCGAATCTCATGAAGAAACTGGATGATCTCAAGAAAACCACGGCCAAAAAGGGCCTGGATGACTTTAAATAAGAAACTTGTTCAAGGAACTGCAATGAAAAAGATCGATGTGGCCGTTCTGGGAATCGGAGGCATGGGGGAAACTCATGCCCGCGCTGCGAAAGCCTCGCCGTATGTGGATCGTATTTACGGGTATGATGTGACTCCGGAACGGACAAAAACCCGCTCCGCGGAACTTGAAATCATCCCCGCCTCTCTGGAGGAGATTCTGAACAATCCTTCCGTGAAACTGGTGACGATTGCCGCCAGCAACGCGGCGCATGTTCCGCTCGCGACCGCCGCCCTCAAGGCAGGCAAGGCGGTCATGTGCGAAAAACCGATGGGCGACACCCTTGACGAAGCGCGCGAACTGATCCGTGTCCAGCACGAAACAGGCGGCTTCCTCCAGATCGGGTTTGAACTCCATTACTCCCGCATTTACATGACGGCGAAAAAGTGGATCGATGATGGGCTGATCGGAACTCCGGTCAATATTCAGACCCGATATTTCTGCAGCGAGTTCCATAACAAGAACACCTGGCGGAGTCTGGGGACCGGCAGTTTCCTGATCGGCGAGAAACTTTCCCATTACATCGATCTCCAACGCTGGTTTTTCGGGAAAAACGCGGAGAGCGTCTATTCCCTTTCCGCCCCGAAAGTCGTTGAATACTTTCATCACCGCGACAACCACAATATCATGACGAAATTCCACGGCGGCGGTGTCGGCGTTCTCAATTTCATCATGTATATCGGTGAATCCTACCAGAAGGACCCGCTTCAGGAGATGCTTGAAAAACAGTCCGACGACGGCCATGTGCTCCAGTATCACATCATCGGAACGAAAGGTGCGATCGAGACGGATGTTTTCCGCCGGCGCATCCGCCGCTGGGAATTCACGGATTCGCCCGAACGTCAGGTCAGCACGATTGTCGAGAACGTCCGCTACGCGAAGGAAGACGATCAGGAGTGGATTCACAACACCCACGGACAGAATCTCCGCATCATCGAACTGGTCGCAGACGGACTTCCGCCGGAAGTTCCCGCCGAGGACGCCTTCGAGACCATGCGGCACTGTTTTGCCGCGGAAGAGTCCGAAGACACCGGGAAAATCATCCTTCTCTGAGCCGGAGGATGTCAGGTTCCGGGCAGGGACGGAAGGAAAACCGCTCCTTCCCACGCATTCAGAATTGCCGCGCCAAGGATTTTCGTGCGTCCGCGCTCCGCTTCCCGGAGAAGATTATTGTAGTCTCTGGTAAACTGGATGAGTGTTTTATATGAGGCTCATGAAAAGAATGGGGGATTTAAATTTTCTTCAGGGAGACGAAGCCTTCGGCGGACATGAATTCCAGCAGGTCCGACAGCTGTTCCGGCGTGTCTTTGAATTTTCCGCATGCCTTCAATCGGCGACAAATTTCCGCGCCGTTCCGGTGTCCGTCGCTCCACATCAGGGCGTAGTTGACCCATGCATCGGCGTTCCAGCCGTGGAAGAGGCGGCGGACTTTCGGAAATTCTTCTTCCCGCCCCAGATATTTTTCAAAGGAGAAAAACCCTCGGAATAATTTCAACGGAACCAATCGGCGCAAGATTTCCATCCCGGGTTCCTCCGGAATTGCGGAATGCGTTTCCGACGGGAAACGGCGGATCAAACGACGGTGAAGAAGTCCGGTAAAACGAGCCAGGGCGGCCGCGTTGGCGCTTTCTCCTGCGGGAAGGAGACGCTGGACGGAAGCCAGCGCTTCCCCGGCCAGTTCCAGTGCGAATTCCTGCTTGTCGGCCGGGAGGACGGCAATGCGCTTTTCCTCATCCCGGTAAGTCATAAAAGCCAGTTTTCGGGCCTCGGCGCAACCGGCATTGACGAGCGTATTCACATATTCCAGCGCGACGTCGCCGATTGTCCGGAGCACCGCCGGATCGATCCGTTC
>CAYWZD010000042.1:0-16025 GCA_964462755.1 uncultured Victivallales bacterium
ATCCGGGTTCTGGAAAACTGATCATGCATAGTTCCTCTGTCTTTTCAGAATCTGAATCCGATGAAAAAGGAAATATACATTTCCCCCCTGTTTTTGCAAGTTCCGCGTGACGTTTCGCGGAAAAAACCGATTCCGCCCATCCGAAGCGGAAATCCTTTCTCCATGTCTGGAAAAAGAATGGTGCTCCTGAATCTTTTTTCAAAAAATCCTGATTTTTTCAAAACTTTTCCATTGACAATTCAAACTTTCGTATTATACTATAAATAAACAACAAAAACATTTTAGTTGAGCCATGAAAAACGAATTTGAATCGTATTATAAAGACAAGACACCGCATCCCCGGTGGAAAATTCAGCATGGGGAAACCCACGGCATTTCCGGTTTCGCACTGTCTGAACTGAACGCCACTCTCGGGATTCTCCTTCCTTATGTCATCGAATTTCGGCGGGCCGAGAGTCCTTCCGAAGGCGAAACGGAAGATCATCAGCTCATTGTCGGCACCCCTTCCGACAATCCGCTGATCGCCCGGCTCCAGAACACGGGCAGGCTCGTCATCCCGGACCACCCGGAAGGCTATGGCGTCGCCATCGGCAATTGGACAGAAGGCAATCTCCGTTTCATCGCAATCGGCGCCCGGACTCCCAAAGGAGTGTTGAACGGCGTTGAATATTTCAACAGCGAAGTCATCGGATGCGAAGCTGTCTGCGACCTGGAAAAAGACCGCCGGACCATGCTTCAATCCCTGCCCGACCGCTCCCTTTCCGAAATCCCGGTCATCGGCGAAAGAGGCATCTGGACATGGGGATATACCATCCGCGATTATCGGGGTTTCCTCGACAACATGGCCCGTCTGAAAATGAACACGCTGACTCTTTGGAACGACATACCGCCCGTCAATTTCCGGGAAATCATCGACTATGCGGCGGAACGCGGCATCCGCATCATTGCCGGATTTCACTGGGGCTGGGGCAAAAAACTCGATCTGAGCGATTCTTCCACGCTGGAAAAACTCGAACAATACGTGATGAACCATTTTGAAGAACAGTATGCGGAATTCGGACTTTCCGCCATTTACTTCCAGACCCTGACCGAATTCCCGGCGGAAAACAATGAGATTGCCGCCCGCAATACACGCCTCTGCTGTGAAATGGTCAACCGGGTCTCGGACAGCCTGCTCGGAAAACATCCGGAACTGAGGATTTATTTCGGACTCCACGCAGTTTCCATCATGGATAACATCGGCCTGCTGGAATCCGTCGATTCCAGAGTTTCCCTGGTCTGGGAAGACGCCGGCATGATCCCCTTCTGCATCGAGCCGGTCACGCGGAAGTCGGACACCCGCCGCGGCTGGCTGAACCAGCTCCCGGACATGCCCGCCACCATCGACTACTCCAGACGGATCGCCCGGCTGCGCGAGGGACGCGAATTCATGATGGTTGCCAAAGGGTTCATCAATCTGCGCTGGGATAACTTCGAACACCACCGTGCCTACTGGCTGGGCGGACAGCTTCCGCAGCAGATCCGCCGCAAGGCGATGGAAAATCAGGCGCTGAATTCCAAATTCAATATGCTCTGGTTCCGAAACTACCCCGAAGTGCTGAAGTTCTACCGCGAAGTCCTGACGGAGAATCCGCGGGAAACCCAGGTGACCTGCCTGTTTGAAGACGGCACTCTTGAATACGCCATACAGCCGAGCATCGCACTGCTGAGCGCCATTTTGTGGAACCCTTACCGGGAGCCGGATTTCTATCATCGGTTTTTCGACAATGACTTTTATCATAAAACACAAATATAGGAGGACATCCCCATGCCGGAAAGAAGACATTTCACGCTTATAGAATTGCTGGTCGTAATTGTGATCATCGCCATTCTGGCTTCCCTGCTGCTTCCCGCGCTCAATCTTGCCCGGGAACAAGCGAGAAAAACATTCTGCATGAATAACATGAAGCAATGCGGACTTGCAACATTCGACTATATCGACACCTACAATGATTTCCTTCCTCCCAACAACAATGAAACCTCTCCTGCCTCAGGTCTTACTCAATGGGGAGATATGCTGACAAATAAAACCAAGGTTCTCAGACCGCAGGTTGCCTTCTGCCCGTCCTTGGGTCCGGCAACATTCGCCAAACTCCGCACCTATGCCTCATTTGTACGAGGATTTGAGAAATACAGTCTGCTGGCTAAAAACAGGGGATATGGAGAACCGTTGACAAAAATAATTTTGCTTGTCGATTCGATTGACCAGACCTGCACCCCGGCGCAGCAGTCCTGGGCCGGAATCGCCTACGCCTCCTATGCGGCAATTCATTGCCGCCATGCCGGAGCGGCTAATGCTCTTCTTGGTGATGGGCATGTCGAAAGTCTGAAACGCCAGTCTTTGCTCGCGGACAAATACCGTCCAACCCCTTCTGTCGCTTATGTCATCGTTTCCAGGTAAATCTATAAACAAGCTAAGGAATAACCGTAAATGCCGAACAGAACCCTGTTATTCATTGTCGCTTCCGCGGTGATAAACTCAATAGCACTCGGAGCATCTCCCGTGTGGGAAAATGAGGAAAACTGGCAGAACAACCAATATGGACTTGACCATTTCGCACCCCCTCCGTGGACTGCCGTTACGGCGGCTCCGAACCGCCTGTCATGCTGGGGAAGAAACTACTCTTTTCAGAAAGGACCCTTTCCGTCTCAAATCGAAAACCAGCATCATGACATTCTCGCCGCGCCCATGCGGTTGACCGCCATCAGGAATGGCAAGGAAATCGAAACGAAATGGCATCGACAAGGGATTGAGCTGGTATCCAGCCACCCAGATGAAGCCGACTTCCGTCAGACCGGTGTCTTGAATGGAACCGAAGTCTCCGTCAACGGCCGATTCTGGTTTGATGGAAGCATTGAATATACCGTAACCCTCGTTCCCCGTTCCCCTGCAATGGTGGAACAGCTGTCATTGCAGATCCCCCTGCGTTCAGATATCGTCAAATTTTACCATTACCAGTCCTGGCCCCCAACCGTCTGGCATAAGGATCATATCCGCTATTGCAAAGAACAGGTCGGAATCATCGGCAATCAATATATAAGTCCATTCCGCTGGCAGATCTGGTTTGGCGATGAGGATCAGAGTTTTCTTTTTTTCGCAAACTCTCCGCGCGGCTGGCTGCAATATCGGGAGGACCGGGCCTTTGAGATCATTCGTTCCGGCGATACGGCACTTCTCAAAATCAATTTTGCCGACGGCGATAAACCATTCTCCCTGCAAGCCACCTCTTTCAAGTTCGCCCTGAACGTAACCCCCGTCAAACCCCTGCCGAAAAACTGGCGTCAATGGGTATTGATGGGCGATGAGGCAATTCCTGCGGAATGGCTCCCCGCCGACACGGACGGCGTTACCCGTCCCAACCACAAACTGTGCGACGACACCGGAGCCTCGGTTCTGGGCGGACAAACTACCGCCGAACGCGCTTCTTTACTCGGCTTCAAAGTAATGGGAATGCATTGGACCACCCACTATCCCGTCTGGGGATGCATCACCTGGGGAAACCCAATACCGGTGGAACCGGAGAAGCTGAAAAAATACGTGGAAGAACGGCGACGTAAAAATATCTGGCCGATGATTTATCAGGACACCAATGTAAGCGGGTATCCGATCAAACCGATCATGGATCATTTTGAAGACGTCTCGCGCAGCCCTAAACCCAACCCCTTCGCCAAAGGTTCCTTTATGGCCCGCCACTGGAACCCCTTCGGCACGAAGGGACATGCCGTATTGTGCAGCGCCAGCAGGCTCCGCCGTGACTGGATGATCTATTCGGCAGTGGAATCGGTCTCCGCATATCCATGGATGGGGATTTACAATGATGAAACGGATCCTTTCCTCTGTAAAAACCCTGCCCATAACCACAAATTCAAAACCGTAACCGGACGTGAAATTGAGGAACGCGATGTATTTAATATGGTTGAACAATGGCGCCGTATCTATAAAGAGGTGAAAAAACGCAATCCTGACGCCATATTGTTAACCGATCATAACAGCCCTTGCTATCCATTTTTCGATGTCATGTTGATGGGAGAAGGAGAACAAACCGCATTCGGCCTCCGTACCGCCAAAACCTATCGCAATTACTACACCCTGGAGGATTTCCGTTTCCGTTATGCCGCCAAACAGTGGGGGATGATCCCGGTTTTCTTCCCCGGAATTGTAGCGGAAACTCCGCAAACTCCAGGAATCCGCCACATGGAACGCGCCTATAACCGCGAGCTCATCGCCTGGACACTGCTCCACGACATGACCTTCTGGCCGGTCCACTGCAACCCGACCTATTACTTTCCGATTCTGGCTGTACTCGCGCAATTGCCGTTCTGGGACGCCCAATTCCATCCTTACTGGAAACAACAGGCCATTACCACCGACTTGCCGGAAAAAATCAAAGTCAGCTATTATCAGAACGGAGACCGGATTCTGGCAATATTCGCCAACCTGACGGACGATCCGGTCACTGCGAAAATAAAAGTCAACCGGGAATCACTCTTCGCTGAAGCCACGGCTCTTGGTGCCGGTGATGCGGAAAACTATCGCCCCCTTCACTTCAACGCCCTTCAGGAAAATACTTATGAAGGAGAAATCAAGATCGACGCAGGAGATTTCCGGATTTACTGGTTACAATCCAGATAAAAATACCGAACCTTCTTTTAACGATCACTGCAAAGGAATTTTCAGATGAAAAAAATATCATTCCCAGCCACGATGTTTGCCATAGTTTTCGCAGTAACGGTCTCGGCTCAGCAATCCGCCGACATGGTTGCCAACGGGAACGCTCTCAAAGAATTGAAAACCTGGATCGGCCCCGTCCAGGTTGCCGATAACGGGCGGCAAGACGGCAAATGCTTCAGTGTTACCGGCAGCAAATTGGTCACGGCGAAAGACCTGATCGAACTCGATCCGACGAAAACCTACCGTCTTTCCGGTTATTTCAAATCCGCCGGAGCAAAGCCGAATGTCGTTCTGGTCGGTTTGCGTTTGCTCAATTCCTACCGCAAGATCATTGACGCCTCCTCCGTAAATACAGTTTCCGGCAGTGACACGACCCTGATCGCGGAAGCCGGTTCCGGTTCCACAACATTGAAAATCCGAAACGCAAGCGCCTGGGAAGAAGCGTTTCGAGCCCGGCGTTTGTTGATTGCCGTCGGAACCGACACCACCGGTGAATACAAGGATCTCCCGAATTTCCAGACGTATCGGGTCACCGACCTGCAGAAAGACGAAGACGGCTGGAATGTTTCTCTGGAAAAGCCGCTTGTCAAACCTCTTCCGGCAGGCACCGGAGTCCGGGCTCACCTGATGAGCGGTCACTTGATGTACGCTTTCACCTTCAATAAACATCTTGCAGACTGGACCCGATATCAGGGAGACATAAAACCCATGGTCAAAACAGGCTCGCCTGCTTCCACACTATGGCCCGGCGCCAGATATGCGCAAATCATGATACTGGCCAATTGGGGACAGAAAAATGATGAAACGCTGTTGTTCAGGGATATTGTTCTGGAGGAGAAAAAATAAAACTGGCGTCCGATTCAACAAAGACAAACGGGCGAATGACCGCGCCTCCGGCGATTCCATTTTCAAATTCAGCCTGAAAAACGTCGTTCACCCATTTACAAATTCACTGGACGGCAATATATTAAAAATGAATAAAACCAAAACCGTCACGGTCCCGGCCGGAAAAGCGGTGATCCTGGAGAGCTGCACGTTATGAAAATCAGCGATATTGCAAAAGAAGCGGGAGTCTCCAACTCCACGGTTTCCTTCTATATCAACGGGTACTCGAAGAAATACAAGATTTCCGAAAAAACCTGCCGGAAAATCGAAGAGGTCATCCGGAAATACAATTTCGTCCCGAACATTTATGCCCGCGCCATGCAAACCCACCACACGTTCCTGATCGGGCTGATCATCCCCGGCGACGTCAACCGTTCCTACTGGATCGACGTCATCAGCGGCGCAGAGGAAGCCCTGTTTCCACACAAATACCACCTGCTGCTCTCCGTTTCCCACTTCAATCAGGAAGACGAACTGGAAACCGTCAAATTCATGCACAGCAAAGGCATCGACGGCTATCTTTACGCGCCTCTGGTATCGGACAAGGGAATCACCCCGGCCGAAGAGTTTCTGCTCAATCAGAGCGAACACAAACCCGTCATCTGCCTCGGACGCGAACACAGCAAATTTCCGTCTGTCTACAATGATGAGCGGGCGGGCGGCAAAGCCGCTGCGAAATGCTTCCTCGAAAACGGGCATCGCCGCGCCGCCTACATCGGCCATTATCAGGAAAAATACGATCTGCGAGGCAAGGCTTTCTGCGAATATTTCCGGAGTCAAGGCGGCGAAGTCCGTGTGTTCGAACATGCCGACGAAGCCCTCGGCAATGCACGTGAATTCACTTGCGCCTTCTGTTTCAGCGATTATTTCCTGCTGGATTTCTATGTCAAGGCCGGACGCATGGGGCTCCGCATTCCCGACAACATATCCGTGATCGGCTACGACCATATGAACTTTCTGGAATTCCTCCAGCCGCAACCGGTTTCGCTGGTCACGACAAAAAAGGAGATCGGTAAATTCGCCGGCGACATGATGATGCGGATGCTCTCCGAACCGGCCGGCGAATTCACCAGCCGGAAATTCATTCCGAAACTCTCCGAAGGCGGCAGTGTCAAACCGATTTCCTGATCTGGTGTCGCGGCAGAATTCGTGCAGAACCGTGGCAGACCGAACGCCGCACGACCCTGCGTCATGTACCGCAAATTACCGCAAATAATCTCATCGTCCGTTTTTTTTGAAAAAAAATGGAAAAACAGCTTGAAAATAAAATTCCGGTGAATATATTGTCCCTATACGAAATATTTGTATGAAATTTTCATAACAGGAAAACAGGCAGAAAAAATCATGGCTCCGACGTTGAAAATGATTGCGGAAAGAACCGGATTGTCCATGTCCACCGTTTCTCAGATACTGAACAGGAGACCCAACGATTTCAGTTCGGAAGACACGAAACAGGCGGTTTTCGCAGCGGCGGAAGAACTCGGGTACAAGCAGAATTATGCGCACAAACTGCTGCGCGGGGATCATACGGGAACCGTCGCCATTCTGATCGCCATGAACCGGATTCTGCTGGAAGAGCACATTCAGCGGCTGGTCCTCCTCCTGATGAACAAATTCGACCGGAAAGGCTGGATTTCCTACCTGAAAAACTGCGCCGCGTCCGCGGAGGAAAATCAGGCGGTCATCCGGGAATTGCTGGCGCGCGGAGTCGAACGCTTCATTTTCATCGGGACGCCGAACGGATACGCCGAAATCGAAGAGGAAATCCAGCGGAAAAACCGTTTTGTCTGCGGCTATTCGCCCTATTTTCAGTATGGCGCGCTGAACGATCAGCTTCAATCCATTCAGGAAACAATCCGTTACTTCCGGCAGAAGAAGCATTCCAGACTCAAAATCCTTTTCCGCACCAACCGGCCCGAACGCCGTCAGGCCATGCTGGACATGTTTCCCGGGATGTCCCCGGAGGAAGTGGAGGAAAAATACACGTATCCTCTGAACTTCAACGGCGAAGTGGACAACATCGATGTGCTGACCGATCTGGGCTATCAGGCGACCCGTTCGGTTCTGGAAGAAGATCCTTCCATAGACGCCCTGTATTTCCTTTCCGATTATTTCATGCTCGGCGGAATCCGGTACCTGGTGGAAAAACGCTTCCGGATCGGGAAACAGATTCTGCTTTGCGGAAGCAACAACATTCATGCGGTCCGGAACAATGTCTTTCCACTGGCGACGTGGGAATTCGATCTGGAACGCCTGTCGGATTGTCTTGTGACGGACCCCGCCGACTTCACTCCCGGGGTCGAGGTTGTAAAATCCAGGTTCATTATGCATAATCAAGGAGAAACAACATGAAAAAGCACACCGTTTCCCGATTGGAAAGTTTCACGCTCATAGAGCTGCTGGTCGTTGTTGCTATCATCGCAATTCTTGCGGGAATGCTTCTGCCCGCACTCAACAAGGCGAAGCAGACCGCCCAGGCTGTTTCCTGCATAAACAACCTCAAACAGCAGAATCTGGCCAACTGCTCCTATGCGTCCGACAACAAGGAATACAATGTTCCCGGTTTCGAATGTTCCTCCGGCCGCTCGGATACTTTCCTCACAAAACTGGCAGTATATTCCGGTATCCCCGGAATCCTGCCAGACCGGACCCGAACCGCGGCCAACAACAAAGCGCCCCGGACAAACAAATCGTTCATGTGTCCGGGCGAAATCCCTGAAAACATGATGACCGAATGCGGTTACTACTATTCTTATCTCTCCAACCGCACCAGCAAAGGGGGGCTGGCCGGCGACACCTGGATTTTCCCCCAGAACGACACCACCTCGGGCGGGGTCAAACGCTACGGCTACAAACTGACCCAGTTGAAGGAGCTCTCGAAAGTCGCCTCGTTCTTTGAAGGAACGGCAACCAAGCTGGACGGAACCAGAACTCTTCAGCGGACTTCCACTACGATCTACATTTATGAATCACTGACATTCGCCACCGCGTCCACAAACGGATTTTCCTTCCGTCACAACCTGCGCGGAAACACGGCCTACCTGGACGGGCATGTCGCGCCCTGGAAGCCGGAAGGTCCTTTTAAATATACGCAGGAATGTCTCGGAGCCAATCTCATCAACTGAGGAGTTTGCAGCATGCGTCTTCCACTCACGATTTCCATCATTTTCATGACGGCGTCTTCTCTTCCCGGAGCCAACCTTCTGAAAGATCCCGGAATGGAACGCGGTCAGGGAGGATGGGACTGCCCGCCCTATTGGAGCGGCAAACTCCAACGAGTCGTTGATCCGGCCAAGGCCCATTCCGGAAAAGGGGCTCTTCTGCTGACCTCTTCCGCAAAGGACGGCAAAGTTTTCGGACGGATGTATCAGAATCCGGCGCTGGAATTCCCCGCCGGACGCAAATACCGCCTCTCCGCCTGGGCAAAAGGCAGAGGGAATCTGTATCCGGGGGCTTTCCTCGGAAGTCAGGGAACCGGAAAGAACTTCAGCTATACCTATCTTTACGCAAAACTCCCGCTCCGGCTGAGCGATCAATGGCAGGAGGTCTCCACCGAACTGGATATAAGCGGAAAAGCCCCGAATACGCTGACTCCGATCTTCGAGCTTCAGGGAGAAGGAGAGGCGTATATCGACGACATTTCCCTTGAACTCATCGAGGACAAGACAACTCCGGTGACAGCCGTCGGGAAACACGTGGTTCTTCCTTCCGACGGAACCCTTCCGTCTCTACCGTTCAAGACCGGTCCATCGACAGAAGTCCAGACCTCGGTTCTGATTGCCGGTGCGCCCGCGTCGGTGAAAAGCACGCGAAGCGACGCACAGGGAAATGTTCTTTCACAGGAGGTGAAACTCTCTCCGTCGAATGTGGGAACAGGGCGAATATTTGCCTCGTTGAACGGAAACCAGGCATTGATCTACGCCGATATCATCCCGCCTGAAAACTGGCGTCGGTTCGATGAAACGGCAAAGAAAATTTCCCTGAAAAAACCGTTGCGGATTCTCTGGCTCGGCGACAGTCTGACTGACTTCGATCAGGGACACAACCACGTCGACAAAACCGCCTTCTGGCTGGAAAAATACAATCCGGGAAAAACCTCGTTCCGGAATGCGGCGGTGCGCGGCGACTTCATCACCCGCGTGGAGGGACGCCTGAAAGGGATGAACG
Source organism: uncultured Victivallales bacterium (assembly GCA_964462755.1). GTDB lineage: Bacteria > Verrucomicrobiota > Lentisphaeria > Victivallales > UBA1829 > SIG94. The sequence continues at coordinate 9,764 of CAYWZD010000042.1, forward strand.
GCGGAAAAGGGGAATTCCAGCAGTCCCGCTACAAGGATATTTTCAAGCAGGAATATGACCTGATTTTTCTTTTCCTCGGCCATAACGATACAGTCGCCAGCACCAAAGACAACTACGGTTCCCCGAAGATCACGCCGGATGTCCAGAAGAAAAGCTACGCGGGGGTATTGTCCCTGATCCGGCAGAACAGCAAGGCGAAAATCGTGCTTGTGACGCCAGTCTGCAATGATCCGGATACGACCCGAAAAACGGCGGAAAACTATCGGAAGTGGAATGGGACCGGATATCTTTTCGGGAGGCCGGAATTCGCGGAGGCGTTCGTCCGGACGCTGAAGGAGATTGCGGACACGGAAAAAACCGGGTATCTCGATCTCTATGCACCGACGAAAAACCTGTCTCCTAAAAAGCCTTACTTCAAGGAGGACGGCGTTCACCTGACGGAACTCGGCAACGGCAAAGTCGCGGAATTGGTCCTTGCCTGGCTTGCGGAGAACTGGAAATGAGAAACAGCCGGGAACTTCTTATCATTCTGACCGTCCTGTCCGCTCTGCTCGTCACGGGAGCCGGAACGCTGGTTCGCGGAAGCACGGAATGGAAACAGGCCGTCTGCCGCGACAATCTGGCCCGGCTTCAGAAGGCCGCGGCGAACTACCAGAACGATCACGACGGCTTTTTCCAGCCGGTCGTCGTCCGGACCAATCCATGGACTTACTGGGCCGATTTTCTCAAGTCGTACGCTCCCGATCCACGAATTTTTTCCTGTCCGGCGAATCCGCGCGGCGAAGTCGCATTTGAAGATGACGACCTTCTTCCCGTAATCTTCAACCTGAAACAGGTGTCGTTCGGCATGAATTTCTGTCTGAGTTCCTCCGGAGAGGCTTATCAGAAGAGCTGGCCAGCAAACATCCGCAAGGTCGTCAACCCTTCTTACATCATTTACTTTGGAGATTCGCGCGGACTTCAGCTCCGGCCGACAAAGGCCTGCTGGGAAACGGACTACGCTCCGATTCACTCAGGAAAATCGAATTTTGCAATGCTGGACGGGCATGTCGAAACACAGGATGCCGCCACGCTTGGATTGTTACAGCCGTACGGAATCTGGAAACAGGACATTCCGCGCTGGCGCAACTGGGCGAAGCAGTGATTTTTTCTTTCATATAAAAACCGAACCGAGGATTGCCGCCGATGAAAAATTTCTTCCCGATTCTGCTCTTCTTTTTCTGGATTGCGGCCTCCGCCGCGGTCACGACCCCGTATGCCTCGCTGGAACAACGGGACGGAACTCTTCTGCTGAAGGACGCCGCCCCCGCCAGCGAATGGAAAACCGCTCGTCTGACTTTTTCCCTGCTGAACGGAAAGAGGGGAAAGGAATATCCGCTCGGAGCCCCCGAAATTCTTGCCGATTCAAAGGACGTCCTGAAGTTCTGCTGGACACAACCGGACTTCCGGTGGGAAATCACTTTCAGTGCCAGAGGCAGAACGCTTCTCGGGGTCTCTTCCTTCTCCAACCGAACCGGACAGGAACTCTGGATCGAACCCTCCGCTCAGCTGACTTCCTCCGCGTTTGTCTCGGTTCCCCTCATTTTCTGGGACGGCTTTGAGAAGCTCCGCAAGCTGGAAGGGAAACCGCTGGCAAGAGAGGGAATCAAGGGCAGCATGCTGAAACATATCGCCTCGGCGTCGATCGCTTTTCCGGCGGTCTCCCTCAGCGGAAAAACTTCGCAGTTCTACCTCGGGAGCCGCATTTTCGAACCGGTCAGCTATTCCGCCGCTTCCGCCGATCCGGTCCGGGGCAGTCTGAAATACTCCACCCGATTCGTGCTTTCGCCGGGCGAGACGCTGACGTTCAACACCGTGCTGGGAAGCGCTTCCGCCGTCTACGGCGCCGCGGATGCGGTCGTCCAGAGGTATTATGACAGTTTCCCGGAAGACTGGGCCGTCGTTCAGGGACAGGGCAACCCATACATCTGGGAAAATCTTGCCCACTACGCCAACTGGTGGGGAGTTCCGAACGAGGAGAAAAGCCGCCGCCTCTACACCTCCATCGAGTGGTGCTATTGTCCCTACAAGCGTTCCGGCGACATCCGCGGCCGGGCAGAACTCTGGGACTATGAAACCTATTCCCCGCTGAAAGACAAAAACGCCCAGACTCCGAAATACGGCGGAACCCGTTTCAGCTTCAAAGACCTTTCACGGGAAGAGTTCCTCAAGCTCCGCCGCGACGCTTTCCTCAAATACGGCCGGCAATACGGCTGGATGTTCTACAATAGCTGTTCCGGCACATGGTGCGAATACAATCTTGCGCTTCAAAAATATCCGGACGCCGTCAATTATGACAAGACGCTCTCGCACATTCTGAACGCGTGGTCGACCGGACACGACCGTGAAATCCGGGTATTCCCGATGGGTACGACTTTTGCCAAAGTCCTTGAAGAGGACATGACATATCTGGCCTCGGAACTGGACCTCCCTGGTTTTGCGCTCGATTGCGGAAACGGCGGCGCGTTTTATCGCGGTCCGGCCTGCCGGAACCCCCTTCCCGGCCGGGCGTGGGACAAGGACGGCGTTTTCATCGATCAGGGCGTTGCCGTCAATCATGAAATCGACTTCATTCACAATATCCGCAAGAATCCCACCGACAAGCTGACCGTATTCAACAACGGCACGCTGAAAGGGGATATTCTCATGGTCGAGCGTCCATTTCTGAACAAAGCGGAGTTCTCCGCAATCCTTGCGGTCGGACGCTGGTATATCGGCCCCCGCCCAGCCGCGGTCCACGCTCACGGTTTCATGCTTCGCGACATCGTTCCCGACTGGCGTTCCAAAAACAAGGATTTCTTCTGCGAACTCATCCCGAAACTCGCGGATTACATGCTCCTGAACCAGTTCAAATACGGCCTGACCAACAGTTATGTGGCATTTTACGGCAATCCTCAGCTCCTGTATATCCTGCCGGAACTTTTCGAACTGGCGCGGGCCGGCTGGCAGTCGGAAAATCCATTCGTCTTCAGCAAGGAACTTTATGTCCCCTACCGATCCCGTTTCGGCAAGGGCGCAAATTCGTTTTTCTTCTTCGCAAACTCCAGCCCCACAGATTCCGGAGGAACGGTTTCCATCGACAACGGAACGATTTCTCCAGCGGGAACGGAACGTTATGTCCTTCTCCGGAAAATGCGCAAGTCCGCATGGACGGAAAACCGGATCAACGGAAAGTTCACCGAACTGGACTTGCTTCTGCCCTCCCGGGTTCCGGTCCTGTATGAAACCGTGTGCGGATTCGTCTCCGCTCCGGAAAAAATGAAACTTCAGGCGGGGTCCGCGAAAGACCTCCGTAGTCAGATTTTTCAGGTGGAACTCACGGATACTTCTTCTTTCCGTTCGGAAATAATCGTCCGGGATATCCGTAGATTCCAGTTGACGAAAGTTGAACTCAACGGGAAAATCGTCCCAAGCGAATCCCAAGGAGATTTCCGCATGACGCCGCCGCTCTCCCTGCGGAAAGGCGACAAGCTCCTTTTCCGTTATGAATCCGATGTTTTCCACCTCAGCCGGGAAGACATTCTTCTTTTCCCGTTCACCGATCCGGCAGGAGAGCTGACCTTCCGCATTTTCACGGACGCGAACGACATTGCCGCCCAAACCTCCGCAAAGGCATTCGAACGCTATTTTGAGTTCTGCCGGAAAAACGGGGTCCTCGGCAAGGGCGTCGTTTCCCCGGAAATGACACACTCCGTTTCCGATTCCGGCAAGCCGGGCGTAATCGTCCTCCGGACCGGAAAGGGACTGAAAAAATCGGTTTCCGCGTCCGCAAACGGCGGGCTTCAGATTCAGGCGGAAAACAAAAAGGAACTGGATGGCGTCCTGAAGAGCCTTTTCTACGTGATGGATGAACGCTATCCCTACATATTCCCGTTCAAGGGAGTGATGGGGCTTTACGACAATATGCTGATCCATTTCGGCATGCTCGGCAAGTCTTTCCCCGTCCGGAAATATTTTGATTGAGGAGGCCCGTTTCATGACACGCATGTTTTCATTTCTTTTCGTCCTTCTTTCGTGCCTCGCCTGTTTTGCCGTTCCGGAAGAAAAGGAATGCGTCCTTTCGGAGTCGCCTCTGGCAAAAGGATTCGAGGCTCTACGGCTCTCCAACGGGATCATTTCCGCGGATGTGATTCCGGGGATCTCCACCCTGACGGCTTCTTTCCGTTATCTGCCGGAAAAATTGGAAGTCATTCCGGGATTCACCTATACCATGGAAAAGGAAGAGCTCCTGCCGGATGTCCTCCGCTGCGCCTCCACGGGCGGACGCGAACTGCTCTGGGGAGTGAAATTCTTCTATAACGTGCCGTGGAAGGTTCTGGAAAAGAAAACCTCCTCCGGAAAAGTTTCCGTTTCCATGGGGAATGAATTTTTCATGAGCGAAGACCTGTCTGCGGTAAAAACCGTCTCGCTGGAGAAGGGAGACTCAAAACTGCGGATTCTTTTCGAGATTTCCAATAAGGACAGAACCCCGAAAGAGGTCATGCTCTGGACCAATATGATCCCCCGGCTCGGTACCGAAAGCATGGACCCGATCCTGATTCCCGCGAAAGGCGGATTGCGCCGTTCCGGTAAAGTCACCGTCTCCCGCTTCCCGGAAGACGTGCTGTTCGAAGATGTCGATCCGGGCCGCAAGGAAGTTTTTGCAGCGCCGTCGCGTCCGTGGCTTGCCCGCCGGAGCGCCGAACGCAAAGGGATTTTCGCGATACGCACGGGTCCGGAACTTCTGCAGGCGGACGGAGGCTTTTTCTACACATGGAAACGGGGCGGCAATTCGCCGGACCATACGATGGAGATCGTTTTTCCGCCGGTGAAACTGGAGAAGGGGAAACCGCATGCATGGACTCTGGAATACCTCTATTTTCCCACGCTGAACAATCTTTCGGAAATTTGCGGCGACTATGGAATTTTTTGCCACTTCGACGGTTCCCGGCTGATGCTGGAGCTGGAAAGCGCTTCTCCGCAGAAGGAACAGTCGCTCCGGCTGTTCCTGACAGATGCGAAAGGCAACAGGAGCCCCCTTCCCGACCGGAAAATCCCGGCTCTTTGTCCGGGACATCTTCTTTCACTGGCTTATTCTCCGGGTGACCTTCCAAAAGGTCGATACACCGTCTCCGGAGAATTCACGGATGGAAAATGCTTTACGTTGCTGGGGCCGGTCGAGAAATAAGGATTCCATGCGTTTCAACCCACTGGATTTCCGGAAACTGTTTTGCATGCTCCGACCGGCAACGCCAGTATTTCGTCAATTCCGGCTACAATCTGTTTCACTTTCCGCCTCAATACGCTTGACAAAAACCGGAAAGGTCTGTATATTGCATGGGAAAAATCACGGAGACCCTATGCAGCCCGGAAATGACTCGAAAAACAGTAAAATACAGTGCGGATGTGATTCCGGGACAAGCCTTTTCTCCAAAGCTCGGCCTATCCCGGACCATCCGGCGTGTTGCTTTCATTTCCGCCATCGGGAGAATGAATCATGAGGCACATGATCGCCCTGCTGTGGAAGAACAGTTCCCGGAAAGAACGCGGTTTCGTCTATCTGCTTCTTCTGCTGATGATCATTGCCGGAAACCTGGAACTTCTCGGAATCGGACTGATTCTTCCGATCATTGCGCTGCTGACCAATCCGGCATTGATTCAGCAGAACTATTTTCTGCGTCTGATTTATGACTTTATTCATCCGTCCTCCGACAAATCGTTTCTCCTGATATTATGCGCACTGGTTCCCCTGGTCTACATTTTGAAGAACGGATTCCTGGTGTTTCTGACATTTTTTCAAATGCGGGTCATCTATTCCAAAGTGGAATCCCTTTCGAATCAATTGTTCCGGGTATATATTCAGGCGCCTTATTCCTTCCATTTGAACCGCAACTCTTCCGAGCTTCTGACAAATTTCTCCTACATCAATAATGGAATTTGCGGAATTTTACTTTCGACCCTGATGCTTTTCTCTGAAACAATTAACATTATGCTGATTTTCGGAATGCTTTTTTTCTTTACGCCGCTGATTACTCTTTTCATGCTGTTCAGCGCCCTGTTCATCTCCTGGCTCATGTATTTTCCTCTGCGCGGCAAAAACCTGAGGCTGGGCGCAAATTTTTATAAGGAGTCCAACTGCCTCCTGAAAAATCTGACGCAGGCGTTTCAAGGCATCAAGGAATTGAAAATTCTCTGTTCGGAAGACTATTTTTCGGAAAAGCATAAAAAACATACGTATCAAAGT
>CAYWZD010000043.1:0-15963 GCA_964462755.1 uncultured Victivallales bacterium
GATGAAAATACAGTTGCTTTTTGTCTGGCGGCATAACCGTCTCCGGTTCAGCAGACCCTAAGGTATGTACGCAGTGAACCCCATGGGATGAAAACTTTTGGCAAGGTTGAATCAGGAGAAATTACAGATTGTTCTGTTGTTTCCAGAGGTGGGGGAGGAGCGAATCGATCTGGTCATGCGGGGTGGAACTGAGGCGAGGCAGAACATCCTCAATCCAGTTCCTGAAATTGACATCATTGGCTTTGCATGTGTTCGAGAAGGAATACAGAATGGCAAGGTTCTGCCCCCGGCTTCAGAAGCGGTAAACAACCAATTCCGGCGCCCGATTGAAACCGCCCTTTGCATGGCCTCCGCAGGATATCTATTATGCTTCGATTTCCAGCACCTCCGCTTTGGCAAATTGAGGGTTTCGGCGATCTTTGTCCGATAGAATCCACTGTTCTGGATGAATTCTCCAATCGATGTCGAGAGCGGGATCATCAAACGCGATGCCGCGTTCGGCCGTCGGCATATAGGTATTATCACACAGATATGAGAAAATCACAGTCTCCGACAATACGGCAAATCCATGGGCGAATCCGCGCGGAATGAAAAGCTGGCGTTTGTTCTCCCCGGAAAGCTCGACCGCGACATATTTCCCGAAAGTCGGAGAACCGTTGCGAATGTCAACCGCGACATCAAGCACATTCCCGGCAATGACCCGAACCAGTTTCGCCTGAGTATACGGCGCCGCCTGATAATGCAAGCCGCGGAGTACGCCGAACCGGGACGTCGATTCATTTTCCTGAACCCAGTTGCAGGAAATTCCGGCGGCCTGATATTTGGCTCGATTCCATGATTCGAAAAAATATCCACGAGAATCGCCGAACAGCGCAGGTTCGATGATTTTGACGTCTGTTATCGACGTACTCTCAATGTTCATCTACTTCATTATCCTCAATAAAAATTTTTGCTTACGGGCAGTCTATCCCCGCCGCAACCCTGTCGCCAGTAAAAACAAAAGTTGCCCCTTCCAATCACTCTTACTTGAAAAACAACCCCCATTTATGCAGAAAACGACAGTAGCTCTTGAAGTGCAGCCAACCGTAATGACTGATCAGTTTCTTATCGTGAAAAAGGGTTCTGGTGCTTTTCCGGTCCCCTTTGTATTGGATGACAAGTTCAGGGAAGTAATGCACCTCATAGCCCGCCCTGTGGAACCGGTAATTCCAATCCATGTCTTCGACGTAAAGGAAATAGTTCTCATCCAGTCCGCCGGCTTTCTCATAGGCATCCCGCCGCAGGAGGATGAATGCCCCGATCACCCAGTCCACCGGATGAATTGAAGTATAATCGCATTGTTTGTCCAGCAAGACATCCCGAGAAGTGCAGAAACGCGTCAGCTGCCGCTTGAGCATATCCGAGGGCCTCATGAAATTGCGGCAGGAATCCTGAACGCATCCGTTCTCGTCGATGATTCGAGGCCCGATGGCGCCGACTTTCGGGTGGGACGCAAGATATTCCAGTGCCGGACCCAGCTGGCATTGAATCCGGACATCCGGATTGGAAATCAACAGGAAATCGCCCGAAGCCGCCTCCAACCCGCGATTCATCCCATAGGCGAAGCCGCCGTTTTCGGAATTGAACTGCCAGCGAATATCGGGAAAATCTTCCTGAAGTTTTCTTTGCTGTTCTTCCGGATAACAGGAATTCGACGACACAATCAATTCGCATTGAATCCCCTCGCAGCAATGCTGCAACGCATCCCGGCAAGGCCGGATTTCCTCAATGCTGTGATATTCAATGACAATAACCGATAATTTCATAGTGATATTTTCCATTCCTGTAATTTTTCCTGGATCGCCGACCTGGCCGAACCTCGCTGCAATTCCCGAAATACGAAAGACCTGGCCCGTTCTATTTTTTCCGGCAGGTCCTTTTCATCATAAACTCCGATTACGCACCCGAGGTCTTCCAGCTTGCGGATCAGATCGCCCTGCTCATGGTTGTGTTCGAGCGGCGGACGGCGCGGAACCGCCACAATCCGTTTGTGCAGCAATAACGCTTCCGAAATCGTTCCCCAGCCGCCCTGAAGCACCACGACATCCGCTTTCCGGATATAGTCCATAAGTTCATCATGGGTCAGAAATTGTATGCCGACTGCATTCCGGAACGAGAAGAGCGTATAGCCATATTGGACGTATACCTTTTCCTCCGCAGCACCGGCAAAAGCATCCAATGCCCGGGCAAACCGGGAAAAATCCTTGGGCACATTCCCGAAACTGGCAAAAATCATTTTACAGCACCCCCACTGTTACCGCTTCGGGAAAATCGCTGCGGCGCAACTCATCCCATTGGACCAGAAACAAATCGGCATGGGGATAAATGAACTTCGCCGTATGGGACGGCTCCGTGACGTTGGCTGCCGATTCGATGAAAATCAACTTGCACCGGAAGAGATATTTGCCCAGAATCATGGTCGGAATGGCAATCCCGGCTCCCGTGGAAATGATCACACGCGGACGCTTTCTCAGCAGATGCCACAGCGACTGCACCGCATTGACCGCATATTTCCATTTGGAAAGGTGCGGGTCCAGAACAAAATAATGCGGACAATCCTTGAATCTCAGGGCCGTATGAACCGTCCGGTAGGTGACCCAATAACACGGAACATCCAGTCCCGCCACCGCTTCCGACAATTCATGCAGATGCCCGCCGTGGGAAGAAATCAAACAAACCGATATCCGAGCCACTTTAACGAACCCATTTCTCTTTTTGTGAAAGAATTATAGAAGATGCTTCTGAAAAAGAATCTTCCGATGAACTATTTTTAATACCGGCGCAATCATCCAACCATTGGGCGTTTCGGTGAACTCCCGGCAGGTGAACAGCCCGATCACGGAATTTTTTGTCTTTCAGCCACGCCGGATTGCGGACCGCTTTGCGGTAAAGGATGATCCGCACCGCAGTGGCCGCGGAACCTTTGACCGCAATCCGGCATTTTCACTTCGTATGCCAGTTGTTCTCCGAATCCGGCATTGCGTTCAAGCATGCCGCCGACCGCGGAAAAAACAGCCCGTGACTGTCGCTCAACAGCAGAACCGGACTGTTTTCGTCGTCGGACCTTTACTCAGATGTTCCATGTTGTTATTTTGAGGAGCCCAGGGTAATTTTTATGATATGAATGCCGGGAGGAAACTCCAATTGAAGGGGTTGCTGCAATTGGGATGGAAGCGTAAATCGCAGAGTCTCACCGCCCTCATTGTTTGGTAAATCGTATTTTTGTAATTCTCGATGGGTCGCATCTTGAACAGAAAGGAAGGATAATATTCCCCTGTTGGCATACTGGATGATTAAACATTCCGGAGCGGGGCGAACTTCCGGAATGGTTAAAACAATAAGGGGAACTGATTTTTTAGAAGCAGGCTCCTGCTTTTCTTCATAGAACCCCGGCCCGAATTCAATGGGTTTTCCAGCCACAGATGCGATAATTCCATGAAACTTGTTTTCCTGAGAGTAAACGGCTTGAATATTATTAACAATTACGTCTGATGGAATATCCCATGGCTTGTAGAAAAATGATGGCATGGTAATTGTGACCACGACCTTTACTTTATTCAGGATGTCATGGCCCATGTGCAATCTCAACATTTCGCGAAATATCGAAGTCGCTCCTGCTGTACGCCCCGTATAAGTCGGCACAATACCTGTTTTCATGGCTAAATATGCCACTGTGGAAGAAAACGACTGCGGATGATAAGAAAAACTGTCTCCTATGATCATATACGGAGCCTCTTTAAAAGCAAGCGAAATCGGTTTGCCATGAACTAAAATGGCGTCCTCCTGGTATTTTCCATACTCACGACCACTGCGCATTGCATGTTTCTGCAAACTGAAAGCTTGCGGAGCAAGTTGTGGCGGAAATGCATAACGGGATAGGACTCCGGCTAATTCATGAGCTGCGATCTTTGCCGCACCTTCTGAGGGGTGTCCATCTTGGAGGTGCGCTTGAAATAACAGCGGCGGATAAGTGAATTTTTCCTGAGAAATTGCTGGCAGCATATCCACGGCTTCAATATCCGATTGCAGCAGTTCATAGATCAGGTTCATTCGCCGCACGTCGATTATTTTATCTTTCGGCATAAGATCCGGGTAAAAAACAGCGGCGGCGACTTCCCAGTACTCCGGAAAAAAGACAACGATCAAATCGATATTGTATTGTTTCAGAAAGTCATTCAGCGCCTTAAGTCCGGTTAAGGCACAGTTCTTTTTGTCAAGTTTGTCCGGGATGAGGCCGGAAACATTCGGCGGCAGGTAGAACAAAGTGCCTTGTACGATTTCTTCCCGCGATTTTCTGGGGAATGATATTTTTGAGATTTCCTGATACCATGCCGGGAAGCTGCCTCCGTGCTCCTGAAGGCATTGATTGATCCGAGCTGTTTCTGTTTGGATTCTCTGCCGGCGTAACTTTTTTGCGACGGGATTTTCCGGAGCTTTGTGAATTTTCAATTCAGAGAACAGGGACTTGGAAACTTGTGGAACGGGTTGATCCTTTGCCTCCTCTTTCTTCCTGTCGATTTTCATGACATAAAAAATCGGGGAAGAAAAGTCATCCAGCTGATCTGCAATTTGAATTGTTCTGAACGACTCAGGCAACTCGTCCCAAGGTAAAACCTGTACAACATAAGACATGTCTTTGCATGGGAAATTCTCATAATGCACAAGCTTGCGGTCTTTGATTCCGGGAAACAGCAGAATGATTTTTTGGCCCTTGACATGGAATTCAGCCGAGAAAAGACAATCCGCATATGACATTGTGGCGCAATCGGGCAATTTGGAGATCTTTCCGATCATGCCGCAATAAGTAATGAGGGCTTTAGAGGAAGAGTCAAAATGGAAAATATCGGCTGGAGTCTGTGCATCAAGGACACCGCATGCCAACAACAAAAGAACGTAAAATAATCTTACTCCCACATTCTCTTTGCCTTTTGCCCAATCCCCAGATACTTTCTTCGGATTATTCATCATTCCCTTGTGATCCCTTTTATAAACTGCATTGCCTGCATGATGGAATTTGTCAGTACCCCGCTGTTATCAATTACAGTAATTTGTTTTTGCCCGGTAAGGGTCATGTACATTTGACTCCGGAATTCGAAATCCGGATCTTCCCGGTTTTCCGTACGACAGGCCAGCAGCGCTTCCCGGGGACGCGAAATACATAACAACAATGTTCGTTCCGGCAGCAATTTCAAAAAGCGGGCCGCCCATTTCCCGGCAAGGAAGTCCTCCCGTCTGGTCTTGACCGCCAGATCAATCAGGATGTCCGGAATCCAACGATCGAAAATAACCACCGGACATCCCGAGCATTTGGCCTGCCGCAGAGCCTTGCGGCGCCCCAGCCGCGTATCGACATAGGTGCAAACGATGTAGAGTTCGGAAAACCAGCGGCTGCGGTAGAACTCATGCCGCCAGGCTCCACCTTCCGTCATGACTTTTTTGCGGGACAACCCAAGAATTCTCGCCACCGCGTGAAGCGGCTTGCATAAGACGTGGTGAAACCGCAGCCATTGTTCCGAAGTTTCCACCCCTTCCGCCCGGAGATTCTGCCGCACGCCGGCAATGATCGACGATTTGCCGCAACCGTCGATTCCGCTGAATACCACAAAGTTCATTTTACCTCCACTGCGCCGCCTGTTGCCATATCTTGGCGCTTTCCTGCCAGGTCGGTTCTTCCTGCGCCGTTTTCAAAGCCGCCCGCACTTTGTCGCGATACAGGGGTTCGTCCGTCAGCAGTTGAATCATCGCCTCGGCCAGTTTGTCCGCATTGCCGTGGGGAACCGTCAAGCCGAAAGCGCGAATAAAATCGCCGGTACCGTCGGGACCGGTTCCGACGACCGGTTTGCCGAATGCCGCCGCTTCCAGAACCGCCAGCGGGATTTCCGACGGTACGATGAGAAACGGTTTCAGCACCGCATAACTGCCTGCGATCTCCTCGGCCAATTCCTGCGGCGAACAGGAATTCCACCGGCAGTCGATCCAATCCGCAAAACGATGTTCCGCAAGCCGTCGCCGGACCGGCTCGGCATCCGTATTGTCGTCGTTACGCAGACACAAATGAAGCCGGACCTCGGGAATTGTTCCGGCAACCCGTTCAAAGGCCTTCAAAATATCCAGCAGGCCCCGGATCGGATTCGGCGGCCCGAAAAATAACAGGTAGCGTTCTTTTCTTTCCGGTTTTTGCCGCGGCAGTGAAAGCAGCTCACTGCTTTGGCCGGGCAAGGCGGCAAACGTCGCATTTTCCGGATAAAAGCGGGCTGCGCGGCGCCGGGAATACTCGGAAAAGCAAATCAGCGGACGTATATGTCCGCGGCGCAACCGGCGAAAGAAAAAATGTTTGGGATACAACGCCTGTACCCAATAGGGAAAAACGTTCCGCCATCCCAGTACCCGGGATGCACGGCGGCATTGCCGCACGCCATACCATCCGCCCGGCAAATACCAGACAATACGGCAATTGCTTTGCCGTTCGAAAGCAGCGGCCCATCCATAGGACCGGGCAAAAGCCACCGGGAAAAACAGACCTTCGATCCGCAATTCCCGAACCGCCGCGAGCAGGACCTCCCGGTTTTTCCCTGTTGCGCGCGGGATGAAGTGAACTGTTACTCCTGAAATGGTTTCCGGAGGCGTTGTCCCGGTCATGTCTTTTCCGGAAAAAACCGTCACCGCATCTCCGGCTTCTTCCAACGCCCGGGCAACCTCAAGAATCACCCGCCACGGCATCAGTCGGGCATTCCGGAGCTCCAAGTCCGCAATGTAAATGGCGATTTTCATGCTTCTGCGGGGTCAAATTCCAATAGCCAGTCCGCCAGCCTGCGGCGCATGATCTCTTCGGTGAATTCCGCTTCGAACCGGCGGCGGGCATTTTCGCCCAGCTGTCGCCGCCAGCCCGGATCGGCGGCCAGCCGCCGGATGGCCGCCGCCAGCGCTTCGGGATTGCGCGGCGGCACCAGAAGCCCCTCTTTTTCGTGGGCGATGGATTCGGGATTGCCGCCGACGTCGGTGGCGATGATCGGACAACCGGCCCGCATCGCTTCCAGGAGCGCGATCGAATGATTTTCATAAAGCGATGGCAACAGGAAGCCGTCCAGGCGCCGCAGCCACGAGGTCACATCCCTTTGAAACCCCAGAAAAAACACTCGGGATTCCAGCTGCAGCTTCCTGACTTCAAGCCGGAGTGTCTCCTCGTGAGGGCCGCACCCCAGAATGATCAGAGTGACTTCAGGCGGCACCATGGGCAATGCCCGCAACAGGTATTCCAATCCTTTCAGCGGGTCCAGCCGTCCGGCATATCCCAGAACCATGCCATCGGGTAATTCTGCCCCGTCCGGCAGTTCCGGAACGGCTTGCGCGTTATCGACGTGAGCATCGATTCCATTGGGAACGCAATGAACCTTCGCGTGTGGAAGTTTTGCCCGCGAGTACAATTCCTGCATGGAAAACCGACTGACCGTCAAAATATCCATCGCCATGTGACGGTATATCCAATGCATGGAGCTGTTGAACACTGGAGCAAGCAACCGACGGGATGGTGTGGGCGGCAGATATTCTCCGTGATAACTGCACAACAACGGCGTCCGGTCGCCCAGAAGCCGTTCCACCGTCATCAGAACCGGCCCGTTGAAGCCATGCGTAAACACTGCGTCGGGCTGAAAGTTCCGCAACACACGGCGCAATTTCCAAATCCAGGAGATGTCGCCCCGATTGCAAATGTCGATGGTTTCCGCACCAATGGCTCGCAGAGGGGTCAGATCGAACGGCACATTCAACAGATTGATGCAAACCGTTCTGATCTCCAAACGGGGCTCCAGTTCTCCCAGCCCGGCGTAGGTCAAAAAACATTTGCCGATGCCGCCCATATTGAAGCCCCACATCAAATTAAGCACTTTCATGCGGACAGCCCCTGCTTTTCCTGAAAAACCGTTTTGAATTTCTCCAGAGACACAATGCGAGGATACAAGTCAAGACCTTCCGTCTGTCCGGCAAGCAGAACCGGCGGTTCATCGCTTCGCATCTTTCTCGCCAGCGCCGGCAGGTCAAAGACGTAGAGGTCCAACGGATACCCCCGCAGAAATGCACGACAACGCGCGGCAAACGCCCAGAATACGCACTTCCAGAAATTCCATTCCCCCGCGCGCGGAACGATTCGTAAATCAATGTCGCTGGTTCTTTTGTATTCGCCACGGGCAAGGCTGCCGAATGCCAGCGCAGAACCGACCGCCGGGCGTTTTTTCAGGTCTTCCGCGACCCGGAGCGTCTCCCGCAGGAAGAAATCCGCCTTCACCGTATTCGCCCCCATGTGCGTGAACATCGCAAACAATTGTCCGTTAAAAGTGAAGTTCAGCGTGTGGACAATCGGCAAAGCCCAATACCACGGCATCCACAACATGCCCAGACCGGTACCGATGATGTCGAGTGCCAGCTTCAGTACCGCTTCCCGCCAGTTCATATAACGCATTCCCTGAAAACACCAGGCGGAAACAGCAATGCAAAGACCGAGCCGACAATAGTCGCCCCCCGGCAGTTTTGCCAGAATGCCCGGCAGCTTTTTTTTGTGTTTCCGAAAAAGAACTGCAATTTTATCCATACAATATAACGATTCCGCTGTTTTTCTTTTTGATCCCTGATTGCACGCGCCGGACGCCGGCTTCGGAATCAGACTTCGCGTATTTTCGGCAAAAGCTTTTCCTCGACGATACGGGCCCATGAAAATTCCGCCACACTCTTTCGAATCGCTTCCGAATGGAATGTTTCGCGGTTCCGGTACACCCGCTCGAGCGCCGCGGCAAAATCCGGAGCATGATCCTGACAAAGGACGCCGTTCGCCGGAGTAACGACACTGCGGTTTTCACTGGTGTCCGTCGCCACAACCGGCATCCCGGCCATGAGATATTCGAATGTTTTGGTCGGAGGCTGCGCATCATAACAAGGCAATAACGGCACAAAGGCAATGCCGATATTGGCCTGTTTCAGGAACTCATCCCGCCGGGTCGCCGGCTGGTATCCCAGAAATGAAACGACCTTGCCCAATTCATGGGCCTCGCACCATTGCTTCAGCATCTCCAATTCTCCCGGCGCACCGTCTCCGACAATCGTGAAGGAAATCGGAATCGTGTCAAGCATTTTCATTTTGTCAAAAAATATCTTGAACCCGGACAGCATCACATCAAGTTTGCGGTGCCGGAAGGTGCCGACATAAAGCAGACTCAGCCGTTCAAAGGTCTTTTCCGGACCCAACACCGGGCTGGCCCCCAAAGGCAACCAGAATGTCTTTTTTCTATTCAACCCGAGCCGCCGGATAAGCGTTCGGGAAATACAGGAAACCTGCGGGAAAAACAGGGTATTGAAGGCCAGCAGACGGTTCAACAGGTATTCCGCACAGCAACCGTGTCCGACCGCTCCGGTGCGGATGTCCAGAATCATTCTCTTGCGATAGGGCCACAACCAGAACGTAAACAGGAAACTTCCCGGCCAATAATGAACCAGAATGACATCCGGCGTACAGGCATGGACGACTTTCCGGCCGAAGGCAAGGAATTGAAAAACCTTCCGGAGGATGCTTCCCTTCAGCGTTGCACTGAAAAATTCAATTCCGGAGTCGGTAATGGTTTTACGGCCGGCCTCAACTCCGGAATAGACAACCGACCCAAACGGCACCAGCGCTCTGGCATACTGCTGATAATCGGTCTGATACCCGTATTGGCTTCTGGTCAGTAAAAGAAATTTCATTGTTCAACCACTTCTTTCGGCAGGAAAATGTGGTTGGGTTTTCTGGATAACGACAAAAACGCCATGGTGAAAATAGCGTAGGGAAAAATACTGCATGGCCGCATGAAAAAGTCGGTGCTGTAGAACAGATGATTGATCAGTCCGGCACATCCATACGCGGAAAAAGCCAGCGGAGTATACTTGAAGCACTCATCCCAATTCCTGGTATCAAGCATGAATAATTCAACAATGCTCACAATGATGAAAAGCAGTACGAGCCCGGTGGCAATGAATCCGGCTGAAAAACAATCCGAAATAACTCCGGTCATGCCATAGCCGATGCCGTACTGCAGGAGGCGACCGTTGTTGCCGCTGTCGTCGATGATGTCGAAGACAATGCCATCCAGGGGATTGACGCCGACCAGCGCGGATTTCGGATCATTCATGCAACACATCCAAACCAGTTTTGTCGTACTCAAGCGATCCGCTGTTTCGGCAAATTTTTCACTCTCGCCCTCCGTGAGATACCTCTCAATGATCTGAATCAGAAAAGTTATCGGGGATCCGGAGTCTTCCTGCGAAATGGAATTGGAATAAGCGAATCTGGTATTATTGATGCTCCAGACGACGCCCGGCGTCAACAACAGCAGAATCATGCCGAAATAAAAAAAACGTCTGGCAATCCGGGAGCCGGACAGCGCCGGGTCGGGACACAACTTATTTTTCAATAGGATTAAAAAAAACGTAAGAGCGATTACTAGTGGGACAAGATAAAAAATACCGCGTTTATTGGAAGCAAAACCGACGAGGGGGACCATCATGGCGAACCAATACCATATTTTGCGGTAAAAAGTTCCCCACACGAGGAAGAAAGCCAGAACGGCAATGGAAAATAACGTCGCCAAGCCGCCTCCGGAACTGGTCATGAATCCAACCCAGCCTTCGGTCCGCTGTTGCGTAATCCAGATATCCGAGCAGGCTATAACGATCTGGAGAAGCCACATTACAATCAGGAAATTCAGCAGACTTTTGAAGCTTTCGCGCGAGAACGGGTAATCCCAGAAGAATAATACCAGCAAAAGCAGCCATAGCATGTTCTGATAATATCGAAAAAAATAAAAACAAAAATCCGAGAGGGAAACCTGATTTACAATGAACGACAACAAGACTAGCAGGAGGTAACCCAGAATCCACCACGCATACTTGCAAATTACAACGTGAGGCCTGAAAAGCGCAATCGTAACAATCGCCATAACCGAGCAGTCGCATAAAATCCGCTGAACTGATGGGGTGGAATACCTGCCGAACAGTCCCCCGACAAAAAGCACAACGAAGAGGAATTTGATCGTTGGAATCATATGTCACATCATTTCCTGTATCTGACGACTGATGCGGGAACCCCGACGGCAACGGCAAAAGGCGGAATGTCTTTGGTTACGACCGCTCCGGCGCCGATTACAGCACCGTCGCCAATCTGCACGCCATCCAGAACGGTGCAATGAGCCCCAAGCCATACATCTTTTCCGATTCTGATCCCCCGACTGGAACACCCCTGTTCCCGAATGGGGATGGTCGGAACGTCGAAGCGATGATTGCTGGCGGCCAATACACAATACGGTGCCAGTTTGGTGTCCTCCCCGACGTCAATTCCGCCGTTTCCCAGAAGGATGCAGCCATAATTCAACAATACGTGGTCGCCAATTCTGATATTGCCGTCAAAACTGCGTATGACCACGGAACTAGCGATATGGCAGTTCCGTCCGATTGAAACGCGTCCCTGCGTACCTCCGGCAATACGGCAGAAACGTTCGATATTCGTTCCCTCGCCGATTGAAATATTCCGGCGGCCGCCCCAGATAATGCCGGGGCCGATCTGCCCGTGCGCGGGGAAATGAACCCCCGCATATAAAATCCGTTGGCGGATTTTATTGCCGACCGCCAGCGCCGCCGTTTTCAAATATGGGAAAAAGCTTTTTTTCATCAATTGATTTTCCGGTTTGTTGATTTGCTTTCGATCCATCCCAGAATCGCGCGAGCCATC
Organism: uncultured Victivallales bacterium; assembly: GCA_964462755.1. Classification (GTDB taxonomy): domain Bacteria; phylum Verrucomicrobiota; class Lentisphaeria; order Victivallales; family UBA1829; genus SIG94. The sequence continues at coordinate 11,786 of CAYWZD010000043.1, forward strand.
AGGGCTGCGGTTGAATCGGATATGGCACTCATATAATTCTTTTTTATCCGGGGAAATTTCTCGGGATCATAAATTTCCTTCCGTTCAATATGATAGGGAATCACGGTTATCCGCGGATTCTTCAATCCGGTTGCGGCCTCCTGCTGGAACCGACTGTAATAATCGATGAATTCGGGATGTTTTATATCGCTTGAGATGTGTTCTTCCGACGGCGGCGGCAAGGGAACCAGAATCCCGATCTGCGCCTGAGGCAGCTGAGCGGACAGCCCCGCCAGCAGTTCACGCATCGCGGCAGTGGATTTCCGGGCATTGTGCACGAACTCTTCGGTTTCGCAATGCAGCCCGCTCAACCCCAGACTGATGACAATGAAATCCGGCTGTTCGCCCCCCAAATAGTTTTGCCTGTAATGGACAAAATCCAACATCCAGTGATTCAGCAGTCGACTTTCCGGGTGATGCAGAAAATAATCCCATGTGGCATTGGCAAGCCCTTCCCAGCGGACCCCGGTGGTTTTATCGGATGCCGGATCGCCCCCCAACAAGGTAAGTTTCGGATTTTCTCCGAGGAGCTTCCGCGGAAGAAGCCCGGTTGAAAACAGGGCATCCCCCAATAACAGGACTTTGGGCCGCGTTTTCTCCCATAAGACGGGATCGGCCGGAGACAGCTCCTTCCGGCTTTCCGCGGTCAGATTCGGGACCGGCAGGACCGGAAACCCGGCGCCGGAGTTTCCATATCGAAGCAGACAGTAACCATACCCGGCATCGCCGACGGTAAACGGAAAGGCCCCCGCGTAGCGAACCACCTCCGTCTTGAATTCCGGCAATTGCTTCCGTTCCAGAAACAGCCACCATGTGGAATACTCCCGCAGTTGGTCCCGAACGCGTAGAATATCCAGGAAAACCGCCAGGCCGTCAGACGCATGCAAAATCTGCAGGGAACACTCCTTAATTCCGGCATAATATAAAATCTGTGCTCCGCGTTTGGACTGGTCCAGAAGATAAAACGAATTGCCGTTCGAGGCAACGGCGGCCTCTTTCATGACCTGCGCCCAGTGAACGACCTTATCTTCCAACCGGAACGACCGTTCCGTCTTCATAATGGACATCGTGCCATAGCACACCAATATTGCCAGCAGGAACCATTTCCCGGCCTTTGCGGAATTTTTGAACTTGAGCCTCTCGGCCATACTTTGTCCCAGACAAACCAGAATGGGCCCGGAACAGACCAGCAGGAAAAACAGGAACGGCGCCAGATAACGCACGGAACCGTCAATCCTCAATAGAAACAACTCGACAAACCGGCCCCCCAGAACCCATATCAATGCCCAGACCAAAAACCCCCAGGCGCCGCTCTTCCGTCCCGTCTGTTTGAGGTCGGGAAATCCGATGACAATTCCGGCAAGAAGCAGAACGCCCAACGGTTCAAATACCAACCGCGGAATCGCATTGAAAAAATCCCATGAATAAGTCAGAATATTCGCCATATGCGTTGAATGAAATCAACCCTTTGATGCAGGGCATTCATGACATCCCACTGATAGCCGATTGCTCCGGCTCCCAGAGATACTCCCTCAACCGCCAGAAAGAAAACCAGCGATCCCAGCACGGCGGATCCCCAATAAGTCCGGCAATCCGCCTCTTTCCGATGACGTACGGCTTCGATCCCAAGCCATCCGGTCAAAATCACATATGCCTCCAGCCCTTCCCGCCGCATCAGAATGCATAAAATGCTTCCGATATACGCGGCCAGCCAGTAAAATTTCTTCCGATTGTCCGGAACCACGTAACTATGCAGCGCCATAGCCGCCATGAACGCGAAAAAAGCCAGATAGGGTCCATCCCGCAAAACCCGTCCCGCAAGGGAAAGCACATAATAGTGAAATCCGGCAACGATCAGGCTGACTTCAGCATAAACCGGCTCGCGGAATAAAGTATGGGCCGCATCATAGACACAGAGCAGGAACAGAATGCCGCAGCCGATCGAAAAAATGATCCCGCCCCAGCGGACGGGAAGCGACAAACGGTCGGCTCCCCATAAAATACCGGGCAGCAATGGCGGCATATTGCAGAATAATTCGCCGTTGCGAATATCCCACCGATAAGAATGCTGCGCCATGACGATGTAGGAAATTTCATCCCGCAGGAGATTGCCGCGCATTACATTGCCGCAGATGATCCCGATAAAACAGACCATCAGCAGCAGGAACAATCCTTTTCGGTATTGCGAATCAGTCATAAGCTGTTTTTATTCGAAGCCAGTTGTTGAATGCAGTCCAGCATGCGGGGGAAAACCTGTTCCACACAATGATTTTTTTGAGCATATTCGAAAGCCTGTCTGCTGTACGATTCAAGTTTCTCGGGGTGATCGAGGAAATCTTCCACCAAATCGTGCAGCCGCTGCATATCATCATCCGCGCATGCGCCAATCTTTTGTGAATCAAAAATTTTACTGGGGTTTACATTGAGGGTGAAAACAGGAGTTTTTCGCATCCATGCTTGAACGAATGTGTTGGAAAATCCTTCGTAGGTGCTGGTATTGACCAGCAACGAAGCTTTGCCCAGCCAATCATTCACTTCCGCTTGCGGCAGTTCGCCGAGAAATTCGATGTTGGGCAGTATTCCGATCCGGTTCCGGACTTCCCTGATGTTGCTGTAATGATCTCGCCCGATCATGATGAAATGGATGTCGGATCTTGATCGGAAACTTTCCGCCAGGTCGATGAATCTTTCCGGACGTTTCATGGGTTTCAGGTTGGCGACCCAAACGACCAGAAACGGCTTTGCTTTCGGGGGGACATCTTCCGGGATCATTTGGACGTTGGGGAAAATCCCGTACTCAATTCCCGGGAAATGCGTTCGAAAAGCTGCAATCTGTTCCTCATTCTGCAAAAAATGCGCCTGCGCGTTCCGGATTCCATAGGCCATGATCTTCCTCCCGGGAAAGGACAGCGGAGCCCGGCAGTTGAATTTGATCGGGTACAGGCTGCTGTCGCTGGCGCAAACCCATGCCATGGGGATTTTCATATATTTCCCCAGAAAAACCATAATTCCATTCACGGAAAAATCGCCGATCTCCAAAATGACATCAGGTTTTTCCGTTCGAAGAATATATCGCATACGAAACAATGCAAAATAATAAATATCGCCGTTTTTCAGAATCGGAATATGCCGTATCCATCCGGGGGAACAATGATAAACCCGGTCTCCTTCAATTTCTTCCCGCGTGTTTTTCCCGTCTTTCGCGCAAGACAGGAAGAAAATATCATGCCCAGATTTTTTTAATTCATTGGCATACAACAAAGATTGATATTCCGCACCACCTTTATATTGTCTAAAATGATTACTGATCAAAGCAATTTTCATCGTTGTACGTTCCTCAATTTGAATGATTCGGACAAACAAATTCTATTAAATTTTTCAGCTCGAAACATTGTTTTTCTCTTCCGGGAATGGAATGAAAATCATTAAAGATTTCCTGTCTGGATGCAATCCTTCCTTCCGTGCACTTCAGGATTGCCTTGCAAATTTTGTTAACATTTTTTTCCGGAATGACATAGCCGTTAACCCCATTTTTGATATGCCACGCATTCCCAATGATGTCAGTCATAATCAAGGGAGTGCCCGCCGACAATGTTTCCAGAGCAACCAACGGTCCCGCATCCCGAGTCCCGCTGGAATCATGACACGATGCAATAATACCGCATAACGCATTGTTCAATAAAAAACTTTTTCTCTTGTCCTCATAAATCCCCGGCATGAAATGAACATTTTTGAGATTCTTGCGTTCCACTAAGCCGACCAGCGATTGCCGATAACGTTCATCCAGCGCATCTCCTACAATAAGAAGATGGATATTGGAATGTGACAGCGAGGGAGACGCAAATGCGTCAATCACATACTCCAAACCCTTGAGCGGGATGATTCGTCCGATAAAAAGAACATATTTGTGAAGGGGGCATGGTAAAGCAAACGGAATTTGTTCGACATCATGATAAATTTGAGCGGGGTATTCATTGGCGGTAAAAATCCGTTCCGGTTTCACCCCTAGTTGAATCAGCATTTCGCACTGCAAAGGGCCCAATGTATAAAATCCATCTACTCTGCGAGCGGCCCATTTGCCTATAGAGCCAATTTCAAAACGTTTTGGCTCTTCTTGTTAAAAAGTTGTTTTTTTCAGC
>CAYWZD010000044.1:0-15961 GCA_964462755.1 uncultured Victivallales bacterium
GAAATCAAGAACCACAAGGGATAGTATGCACTTCTGTCAAGTGCATACCCAGTTTCGAAAAAGACTCTTTTGCTTCTCGGATTCCTGGGAGTTTCCCTTTTTGGAAATGCCGCGCCTCTGCGCTGGTCGGATGCCCTGAACGATCCCTCGCGTTGGTCCGGCTATGATGTCATCGCCGGAAAATGGACCTTCCTCACCAATGAAGCGGACAAATCAATCTGTTTTGAATCCGATTTTTCCGGCGTGAGAAACGGCGATTTCCGTTTTTATCCGTTGTTTTCACTGTTTCCGATGGAAACACTGAAGGGCGCGGAAAAACTGAGTTTTGAAATTCAAACCGCTGAAGGAGGGCTGTCGGAAGGGTTTGTCATTTTGAAAGGAACTTCCGGCAAAGAGGAAAAAATACCGTTCATACTGCCGGAAAACGGTCAGTATAAAACCATTGAGATCTCCTTGAAGCCCTTCGAGAGCGAATTGGATCAGGTGAAATCCATCCAGGTCGGCTTTAAGGCTAAATCGGGGAAAGTCGTTTGGAATCTCCGGAATGTGAAAGTCGACGGGCAGGAAAACGGAGTGCGGCAAATTGAATCCAGCGACGTCCAACTTGCGGTCCGGCCCGCCGCCGCAGCCGGAATGTTCTATGAGAGTGAACCTTTGAAATTCACAGCGGTCATCCCCGGAACCGCCGCTTACACCGTCAAAGACATCCATGGCAAAGTTGTCCGGACCGGAACGATGAAACCCGGTGAATTCCAACTGGAAAAACTTCCGCGCGGATATTATTTTCTGACGCTGCAGTCATCCGGCCAAAACTATATCCGGCGCGCAAGATTCACGGTCGTTTCCGACCGTCGGAAACTCCCGGACGGGAAAGTAAGCAACTACTCTGTGTCCTTGGCGAGCAATACGGCGCGCTCAAATATCAGATGGGGTCGCGAACTGCTTTACTCCGGCGGGATTATCCATATTCTCCCCGAGGTCTGCGCACGAGCCGGACTTTTCACTGTCCGTGAACATACTCACTGGCTGGAGCCGTCGCCTGGCAAATATGATTTTGGAGAAGCCAGGAAGGTTGCCGAACTTCTTGCGGCGCGGGATATTTGGCTGACCGACATGATTGTCGGTTGTCCACGCTGGGCCGCCAATGATAAATTCCCAGTTGCGGAAGAAATGAAAAGACACCTGCGTCTTCCCGGAGATTTGAGATATGTGTTCAGCTATGCGAGAGGACATATCGGAAGTTTCAAAGGACTGGTTCGTTACAGTGAATTCTGGAACGAACCCGATGCGGGGGGAGCCAACGCAGCCTGGAATTATGCCGCGGCCATGAAAGCGGCGTTTCTGGGATATCGTCTCGGTAATTCCAAGGCAAAGGTGCTTTCCGGATCGTTTGTGACCAAAGCATATGCCGAAGTCGCCTTGAAAAGCGACATGGCGGAATATTTCGATATTTTCAATTTCCACTCCTACGCCCCGGTATATGCGTTGGCAAAGGATATGCGGGAACTGAAAGAAATGCTAGCCGACAGCGGTGCCGATGGACGGCCAATGGTATGTACCGAACTCGGCACGACTTTTCTGGGGGAACCCACGGAACATTGTTACCGGAAGGGCGGTGCGAAAGAGCGAAACGATTCGCAGGATTTGCTTTACTGCGAATTCATTGTCAAAAGTCAGATTATCCTTCAAAGTGAAGGTTTGAATGTCGGCTATACCTTCTTTCTGCCGCCAGGTGCCAATGCCTCGCTCGGAAGTATCGGCTGCATTGACTGGGGCATGATGGGATACGACAAATCCGCAAAACCGGCGCTTACCGTTTTTTCCACCCTTTCGCATGAACTTGCGTCGGCGGATTATCTCGGTACGTTCAACACGGTTCCGGAGGTCCGCGGATTCCTCTTCGCTCAGCCGGATGGAACGCAGTCTCTGGCTCTTTGGAAAATTTCCAATCTGGAAACTCAGCCAGGCACGATCAAATACCAGCCGGACGCCGGAACCAAAATTAGTATTCCGCAGGAAAATGGTCATTACCGTTTTTCCGACGCCTTCGGAACGCCTTCCGCACTGGAGGCAACGGACGGAAAACTGGAAGTCAGCGTCACCAATCAGGTCTGCTATGTAAGCGGACTGCGTGGATTGAAACCCTCGACGCCCTTTGTGCCGCGCACAGCAGTCCTTTCACCGAATCCGCAACTCGACAAAACCGTTGTCGTAAACATCGTTACCGGACCCGATCTGCCGATTTCCACAGTCCGGCTTTATGCAGAACTGAAAAAGCCGACCGTCGATATTGCGCTTCACATTTACAATTTCAGCAATGAAGAAAAAACCGGTATGGTGGAGTTCGGCGGAGCAAAAGTGGAAGGTGCGAAAAAAGTGACACTTCCGCCTCACGGAATGATTCAAATGAAATTGACCGTTACTCCGGAAGTTCACCCCGGTCGGCTTCTGACCGATTTCGTCGTAAACGGCGTTTTCAACGGCAAAAGAATTTCACGGGCGGTTATGCCAATCCTAATCCCGGACGCCATCACAAAAACCGTCAAACTCTCCGGAGCAGATTCGGAAAAAAACTGGCGGAACAGCTGGCTCTGCACTATGACCAAGGCGGACAGTCCGTCCGACAATGCTGTCGTATTCAAGGCTGGATTCAAAAAGCCGCACGGCTATATTTATCCGGAATACGTGCTTCAGAACGGCGAATCGCTGGAAGGAGCCGTCGGACTCCAGTTTGAAATGTGGCTGGATCCGGCAACCGGAAAAGCGGGACTCGATGACAAACGCATCATTCTGTATGACACTCTTGACGGACATAACGGAGGAACTTTGATCATGTACGATGCTCCCATGGATGGCAACTGGGCCAAGGTGAAAGCTTTCTTCGCCTACAAGGTCAAGGATCCGGCAGCCATCCGCAGAATCGCGATCGGGCTGATTCCCAAGACCATGCAGGTGGAATACAAAATCCGGAATATTGAAATGCTGATGCAGAAGTAATCCGCAAAGACAGGCAACTTCCCGGAACAGAAATGCTTCGGGAAGCATGAGAACTTTTTGAAAAAAATGACCGGACCGGGTGATACAGAATGTCTTACCCGAATGACCGGTTAAAAAAGGAGATAAAATGTTTCCCGTAGTTCAAAAAAAACGACAGAACGACAAACAAAAACAATGGAGACTGTCATGAAAAATTGCAACATTTTCCGGTTCAAGAAGATGGTCCATCAGCATTTTTTTACGCTGATAGAACTCCTCGTAGTCATAGCAATTATCGCTATACTTGTCGGGATGCTGCTGCCGGCATTGAACAAGGCCAGGGAAATCGCAAAAAAGAGCAACTGCCTGAGCATGTTGAAACAAAGTGGGCTTGCAATGACAAACTATCAAGACGATTATAATGGACTCATTGTTGTCCTCGGCAAAAGTGCGGGTTCGCCATGGGCTTCTGTATTGGATGGAGACAAATATTTGAGACAAGATCAGTTGACATGTCCCTATGCGAAAAAAACGTATGCCGGAAGCGGTCTCTCATGGCAATGGTGCTCTTATGGAATCCTGCATCCCGGCGGTATTTCCTCTTTTCTCGAAGGCAAAGGCAACGGTGCGGCGGATGTCAAGAACAAACATGGCAATTTTTTGGTTCAACTGAACAACAACTACAACTACTATTTCTCAACTTCACAGATGAAGGGCACATCGTCCATTCCGCTGTTCAACTGCAATCGAAACACCAGTAACTGGGAATACGGAAATTGGGTTTTCGGCTGGGACCGCAATGACAGCACCGCTGCAATTTCCGCCTGGAACGCCGGGGTTGTTCACGGCGGCATGGTTAATTTTGAATTTGTCGACGGACATGCGGAATCGCTGACGCCGAGACAGTGCCGCAGTATTTACAACATCACATCGTTTAAGACTCCGGCAGGAAGCTACACCCTGTAAAAGACACTGAATTATAGTCTGCGCGGGAACATCGTTTTTACGGGAGACATTGCAAAATGAAAAGATTTTTTGCCATAGCGTCTGCAGCGCTTTGCGCATCGCTGGCGGCGGCTCCGCTTGCCTCGTTTCCGGGAGCAATCACCGACCGGACACCTGGATGGAAATTCGCCCCTTCGCAACCGAACCGGAAGGGGATGACCTACAACAAATTCGAGGGGTACTATCCAGACAAGGGTGGAAAGCTTTTTTCGCCGCGCATCAAACTGGACAAGGAGTCCGGGAAAGCCTCGTATTACCGCATCGTTTTTGAAGCGGAAGCACCGGAGAGATCGTATCAGGGGATCAATTTCTACGATGCGGAAGGTCGTCTGCTGCCGGATGACTACGATGTGGTCTACGCAGGCGGGCGCCATGTATATGACCGTGTTTTCTATGCGATGGACAAAGTTGATTCGGTTGAAATATTTTTTCAATCGAACCGCGGCTGCCGTGTGTGGGACGTCCGTCTGGAAAAAACCTGTGCGGAAACGGCGGCGCAATACTGCGACCGTGTTTACGGGGAACTGCCGCCGCTCCGATTTGAAGCGTCTGCGGATGCGATGGCTCTTCTGCCTAAAACAGCCGATGCTTTGAGAAGCGGCAAACCATGGCGGATCGTTCTTCTCGGCGACAGCATCATGCAGGATCTTTTTCATTCGCAGTTTCATGCGTTGATCCAGCGGGATTTTCCGAAGGCGAATGTGAGCTGGATCATATCCATGCGCGGATCCACGGGATGCTGGCATTACTGCCAAGACGGACCGTTCAAGGAATATGTAGCGGACGAACATCCTGATCTTCTGATAATCGGGGGGATCTCCAACTACAATGCGAAATTTCATCCGGATGGTCACGAGGCAATGGAAATTGTCGCGCGGAAAGCCAAGACGGAGCTGGGCTGTGAAGTCCTTCTCCTGACGGGCGCACTGGCATCGGACACGCGCGGATACGATCCGGAAGCGCCTGATGCGGATTTGCCAGTCCGAAAATGGGACTTCCGGAAGGATTCGTGGGCCATGCGAACGACCGATCCGGAAGGTCTTCAGGCGACGGGGAAACGGCTTGGCGTGCCAGTCTGGAATCTTCTGTTTCCCTGTTATGAGTGGCTGTATTCGACGGGGAAGCCCCATGAATTTTACAGTCGTGACAAAGTTCATTCAGGGGAACTCGGGAAACAGATCATCGGCCGGACGGCGACTGGATATTTCAAAGCAGCGCAAACAGGAAACATCGGGAAATAAATGCGGGTGAATCATTTGTTTTCAAAGGGGGCTGTTTTACAGAGCGAGCGCACGATACACGTGTGGGGACCAACGGTGCCGAATACTGCAGCAGAATGTAAAAACAACGGTGTTCACGCATACGGCGGAGACGGTTACGGACGTGGAGACAATTCTTTTTTCCGCGCCGGAAGTGTCGTATCCAGCGCAAGTCAGCTATGCTTGGGCGGTCGATCCAGAAAATGCCAAATTGTACAACGGCGCGGGGCTTCCCGCGTCTCCATTTGAAGATTGAGGAAAGCGTTTTTAAAACATGAACAGAAACAAAGTTCTGCTTGACAGTAATTCCATATTCTGGTCTCGCCTCGGCTGGGAGGTAGATCCGCCCCGCTGCGACGAGTCCGAAAAGATTCTGACTTTCAGCAAGCCAGGTGATTATGAACGCTATGCGCGGTTTCATGCCGATATGCACAGAAACGGGGTGAAACTACACACAAGCATTTTATTCAGCGGCTGGACGGGCGACGGAGTCTACGATTATACCCTCACGGATAAAACGCTTGAGACCTTTTTCGGGACAGTTCCGGAGGACGCACTGTACATAGCGCGAGTGAAATTCAATGCACCGGTGGAATGGTCGAAAAAAAATCCTGAAGAGCTGTTCGTCTATTACGGCTACAACAACGATCCGGAATGGATTCGTCCACTGGTCGGAACCCTGAAACACGACCGTTTCGGATTTGACGCGCCGGAGGGGGTATGCGGCGATTCCATGCCGAATGTGAACGGAACTTTTTCCAACCAGAGTTTTGCTTCAAAGAAATGGCTTGAGGACGCCTGCGAGGCGCTGCGACGACTCATCCGTCATGTTTCCGGAAAGCCTTATGCGAAACGGATCATCGGCTGGCATATCGCCTATGGAGTCAGTGGTGAGACATGCGTCTGGGGACGGTTCGGTCACGACGGATACGGCGATTACAGCCGGGTTTTCCATCGTGCGTTTCTGGAATGGGGAACCCGGAAATATCACAGCGAAGCTACGAGGAATCAAAGCTGGGTGACCACGGAACTGCCGTCACCCGCCATGCGGAAAGAGGTTTATGCCTCCGCAGATGCATTTCTGCGGAAACGCCCTTGCGACCGGATCGTGCGAGATCTTGACGAATATCTTTCCGAATTGAATTCCGCCTGTGCGGAAACGCTCTGCAAAGTTGTCCGGGAAATGCGGCCGGATGATCTAACCGGCGTTTTTTACGGCTACATACTGGAATGTTCCAACGCCAATTATACCGGGTGGCTCGGACTGGAGAGACTGCTAAATTCACCGCATGTCGATTTTCTCGCCGCGCCAACCAGTTATTACCGGAGGAACGCGGGGGAAAGCGGCGGGTTCATTTCCCCGGCCGAATCCATTCAGCGCAGAAAAAAATGGATTGACGAACTGGACATCCGCACATACCGCGCGGTCAATGCGCCAAAACAGTGGTATATTCCCCGCAAATGCACCCGTGCCGTTTTTTTCCGGGAATGCGCGAAGACCCTGGCCGCGAATACCGGATACTGGTGGATGGATCTCGGCGACGGCTGGTATGACGCGAAGGATATTCATGGTACGATCCGCGAAGTTGAATCCGCTGCGGCGAAGGTGCGGATGGAACCGCATCAGTCGACGGCGGATCTCTTATTTGTTGTAGACGAACACGCGATGATCGAACATACGGAAAGCGAAGAACTGTTCCGTCTGCACAAGGATTTGCGCTGTGAGGCGGGACTTGCCGGAGTGATCACCGAACTATACCGTCTTTCCGATCTTCCGGAATTGAATTTGACGCAGTACAGACTCATTGTCTTCTGCGACTGTCCGGTTCCGGCCCGACTGAAACTTCCGAAAAAATGCCACTGCGTTTATTCGTATCTGGACGCCCTCCCGGAAGGACTGAAAATCCGGGAAACGCCAGGAAAATTCCCCGCCGGCCCCGTTGTGTTTGAAGGGATTCTTTCGGGGACATCCGCTCTTCCGGAACTTGGGCTACCGCGTGTGGAACCCATGCCAGATCCGGAGGCAAAAGTTCTGGCAAGGCTTTCCGACGGCTCTCCCGCAATGACAGAGAAGGGGAACCTCATTTACAGCGTTCTTCCGATTATGAAATGGCATCAAATCCGGGAACTTGCCGCATACTGCGGATGCCGGGGATACGGCAAGGCTCCTTGCACAGTCTACGGAGATTCGCGTTTTCTGGCCTGGTTTTCACACGATTCACCCGAAAAATTCACGATGTCGATTCACGGAAAAACAGTTTATTCATCAAATTCCGACAAGGAGTAACAGAAATATGAAATGCTTCTGGCGAAATCATCCGGTCCTGCAGGCAGTGATGGAACACCGGAAAACCGGCACATGCGGTCGGCTTTGCTCATTGCGCTTTACCTGGCAACGTCCGAAAAAAAGATGTACGAACGAACAGACGTTTCTGTACGAAACGTTTGCGGCCGCCCTTGACGGGGCCGGATACGTGGCGGAATCCAAATTCGCGCGTTTGGAAATAGAAAAGATGAAAGGCCGAAACATTCTGTTCGCCATTTGCAGTTTTTTGAACGGAATAACAGCTGAATTTGAACTGAACGAAGCACTGCCAGACACCATGCCGGACACCTGTTTCCTGAAGGCGAATTTCACACACGGACATATCACAAATCAACCGGTCGTCGGATTTTTCAACGAAGAGGGAATGGTCTTGGCCTCCGACGAAGAGCTGGAACGACTTATCGCGGAGCGCGACGATGTCATCGCTGTCGGCGTCATTGATCAGATGATGAAGCGTTTCGGAGAAAACGGGGTTTCCATTGATGCGGCAATACTTGAGGCGCTTATCAGGGAGAATATCAATGAAGAGGCTTAAAATCGTTATTGCGGGGACAGCGAACCCTCATATCAACGCCTATCTGAACGGACTCAACCGGAACATTGAGGACATAGAGATTGTCGCCATTTCGGAATTCGACGATGTCCGCAGGGCAAAAATAAACCTTGGCATGACTCCTGTTTACAAGGATTATCGGCTTATGCTGGAAAAGCATCCAGAGGCGGAAGCCGTCATGATTGGCAGCGACAACATTGAGCATTTCTCCATGTTTCAGTATGCTCTGGAAAAGAAACTTCATATTTACATGATGAAGGTCATTTCCATGGACGAATCGGAATGCCGGGAAATGATCAGACTGGCCGGACAAACCGACTGCGTCACTGCCTGCGAACTGGAACTTCGTTTCAATACGCAGTTCCAATTTGCGAAACAGCTGGTTCAATCCGGGAAACTCGGCGAAATCCAATCTGTTTTTCTGACAAATATCTCCCAAAGTCCCTGCAACTACTATCCGAACTGGGGCGACCCCGTGCTTTCCTACGGGAAGAAAATTCCGGTTCATCCGGGCGGTCATATTTACCGCGGTGGCGCAATAACGGATCATCCGCATCCGTATGATATAATCCGCTGGCTTACGGGTGCAGAATTCGCAACGGTAAAAGCCGTTTCCGCCGAAAATCAGCGGGTACATCTTGCCGTTGAGGACCATGCCGCTCTCACGGGACGTCTGACAAACGGAATTCCCTGGTTCATCAATCCGTCCTATTCCAATTTGGAGGAGAAGACGAACTGCCGGAAACTGCTTTGGCCGAAATCGCTGGAATGCAATCTCAAAATCACCGGCAGCAAGGGGTATTTTTCCTGTGACTACTTTGACCGGCACATTTATATTGTCGGAAATCATTACACATCCCCGGACAGGCTGATTGTGGATTTTGCCAACAGGATGCCGCCGAAAAACGAAAATACGCTTCTGGGCAGTTTCGTTGCAACCGTTTCCGGAAAAAGAAAAGCACCCGAAACCGGATTGAATGAATCTTATCAGGCAGTCCGGGTGATGAACGCAGCCTATGATTCCATTTTCCAGGGAAAAACAATTCACTTGACTCAGCCGGAATGCCGAGAAGGGAAGAACGCCATATGATCCCTTGGGAAAATAAAAATCAGACAACAGCGGCGGAAACTCTTTTTTACCGGAAACCGGCCGAGTTTTGGGAAGAGGCTCTGCCTGTAGGAAACGGCCGGATCGGCGGCATGATCTTCGGTGAGCCGGAAAGCGAAACCATCTGTTTGAACGAAGACACTCTCTGGTCCGGAATCCCATGCAAAACTCCGCAGGAACAGCCAAGGGAAAATCTGGACGAGGTTCGGCGTCTGGTTCACGAACGCAAATACAAGGCGGCCGATCAGTTCATTACGGATCATATGCTTGATTTTCCCGATTCCGCCGGGTATCTCCCCGCCGGAAAACTTTGTTTTCATTTTCATCTACCGGGAGAAGTCACCGGCTACCGTCGCTCACTGGATCTTTGCAATGCGGCGGTAGACACGGAATTCAACGCGGGCGGGATCACATTTCGCAGGCGTGTGTTTGCCAGTCATCCGGCTGAAATCATGGCAATCCGTCTTTCCTCGGACGCTCCTGGAAGCATCTCTTTCCGGGTCGGACTGGAGTCCGAAATTCACGGAACGTTCGGTGGACAAGACGACTCCATTTGGTTCAACGGGAAATGCCCAATTTACGCCCGCACAACCACTTTGATCTGGGAAGAAACCTATCACGGCAAAGCCGGAATCAGTTTTCAGGTCCGGCTGAAAGCCATGCCGGAAGGCGGTACCGTTTCCGTCGCGGAAAACGGCATGCTCCGGGTTGAAAATGCCGACAGCGCTGTTCTGCTGCTGGCCATCCGCAGCGACTTCAGTAAATGGAGCCACCGTCCAGACGGACAGAGCCCGACTCCGGAAGAAAAATGTCTGCGCGACCTGCGGAATGCCGCAAACCGGACGATTCAGGAACTTTTCCTTGAACATCTTGCCGATTACCAAAATCTCTTTTCCAGGTCCGTGCTTCGCTTCCCGGAACTGCCGGAGGATTTCCTGCCGACAGATCAGAGACTGAAACTCTGCGAAACAAGCAGCGAAATTTCACCGAATCTGGCCGCGCTGATTTACCATTACGGACGCTATCTTCTGACAGCGTCTTCCAGACCGGGGAGCCAGCCGGCCAATCTTCAGGGGATCTTCAGCAATCTACTAATGCCGCCTTGGGGATGCAACTACACGACCAATATCAATACGGAAATGAATTACTGGCTCGCCGAAGTAACCAATCTTTCCGAATGCGCGGAGCCCCTGTTTCAAATGATTCGCGAGTGCGCGGAAAACGGAAAGGAAACAGCGGCGAAACTCTATCACTGTGGCGGCTGGTGCATGCATCACAATTCCGATATCTGGCGAAAAACCACCCCCGCCACGGGCCATGCGCAATGGGCATTCTGGCCAATGGCGGGGGTCTGGTTCTGCCGCCATATCTTCGAACATTACCGCCACACGGGAAATACGGACTTCCTCAAGGCAAATTATGACATTCTGCGCGGAGCTGCCGAATTCCTTCTGGACTTTTTGCTACGGGAAGAAGACGGGTCCTTGACGATTTCCCCCTCAACCTCGCCGGAAAACTGTTTTGTAACGCCCGAAGACGGATCGTTTGTCGCTGTCGCATCTGGTTCCACTATGGATTTAAGCCTCGTCCGGGAACTTTTCGAAGAAGTCCTGGAAAGCATTCGGATTTTGAATAACAACGATCCCGTTGCCAATAAAATTTCTGCCGTCCTGAAAATACTGCGCAAACCCGGAATCGGACGGGAGGGGCAACTACTGGAATATAATGAGGATTTTGACGAGATGGATGTTCATCATCGTCATCTTTCCCATCTTTACGGCATTTATCCCGGCAGTGAATGGACTCCCGACCGGGATCCGACGCGGTACCAAGCCGCAAAGATTTCCCTGACCCGCCGCGGTGACATCGGCACAGGCTGGGCAATGGCGTGGCGGGTCGTGCTTTGGGCCAGATTTTTGGACGGCGATCATGCCATGCGCGTTTTCCGCAATTTCTTGCACATCGCAATGCCGAATCACGGCATGGCGGCCTTGCAGGGTGGTGGCATTTACATCAACTTATTTTGTGCGCACCCGCCGTTCCAGATTGATGGAAATTTTGGAATTACAGCAGCAATCGCGGAATTGCTGATGCAAAGTCACCGGACGGATTCCAACGGGAAAATGATTCTTTCCCTGCTTCCGGCTCTGCCGTCCGCATGGAAAACCGGAAAAATCACCGGACTTTGCGCCGAAAATGGAATCATCCTTGATTTGGAATGGAATTCCAATTCGGCGGAAGTCACTTTTTCTGCTGCCATTGATACGGATTTCCTGGTGGAATGCCGCAATGAGAAAGAATCCATTTCCATGCGGAAGGGCGAGCGTGAAACACTGACTTTCGGGTGCCCTGCCTCAAAACCGGAAAGGAAATGACGTCATGAGCGTTTTAGACTGGGGAATCATGCTGATCCCGATCATATTCGTCCTGTATCTGGCCTATTATTCCGGACGCTATATCAGAGGCGTGGCTGATTTTGTGGCCGCCGGACGCGTCGCCGGACGATATGTTTTAACAAACGGCGGCGCAATGTCGGCAGTCTCCGTTATTACAATCGTGGCGCTGGTGGAATCCAAATACCAGGTCGGATACGGCATCGCTTTCTGGGAAGCTCTGCTCATGCCGGTCGGCATATTCATGGCGTTGACCGGATACATCGGCTACCGTTACCGTAAAACGAATGTTCTGAGTCAGGGGCAATTTCTGGAAATACGGTACAGCCGGAGATTCCGTATCTTCGCATCCTTCCTGCGGATTTTGGCGGAAATACTCTGCAATGCGATCGGTCCCGCAATCGCCGCAAACTTTTTCATCTACATCCTTGATTTGCCACGAACTCTCTGTTTTTGCGGAATCGGTGTATCCACATACGCAGTTCTGGTTATCATTTTTTTGAGTCTGGCGCTTTTTATTGTATGGAAAGGCGGGCAGATCGCGTTGCTGATAACGGATGCGGTTCAAGGAGTACTGTCGTTTCCGCTATTTATCATCATTTCCCTGTTTCTGCTGTATAAAATTTCCTGGGGCGACTGCATTTCGCCCGTGCTGAACGACCGCGTTTCTTGCGAAAGTTTCATCAATCCTTTTGATGTCTCCAATCTTCGCAACTTCAATCTGTTCGCTGTTATTGTCGGTGTGGCATCCGCGATATTCAACAGGGGCGCGTATATCGGCAATGACGGATCGAGTGCTGGACGGACCGCCCATGAACAGAAAATGGCCGGAGTTCTCGGATCCTGGCGCACCGCCGTGATCACATTGGCTCAAATCGTGCTCGTGATTGCGGTCATCGGTCTGATGACACACCAAAGCTGGGCTCCGCAGGCGCATAAAATCCGCATGGCTCTCGCGGAAAAAGTCGCGGAGGAAGTCGTGTATGACAAGGCATTGCGGAAAAAACTGGTCGATCATCTCAAAACACTTCCGACGCTCAATCACAAAATTGGAATCGACCGACCGCTTTCACAAGGAAAAAACATCGATACTCCGTATCTGGACTCCGCCCGGAAAACACTTCAGACCGCCCCGAACGGCAATCTCATTTTCCAAAAGTTCAGAACCGCATACAATCAGATGATGATGCCGATTTCCATGCGTCAGATCCTACCACGGGGATTGATCGGACTCTTCTGTCTGCTCATGGTCATGCTACTGCTTTCCACGGATGACATGCGTATTATCAACGCGGCAAACGCAATTGTTCAGGACTTGATCGTCCCATTTCAAAAAAAGAGCATGTCTCCGGAAAATCACTTGCGCTGTCTCCGGTTTGTATCGCTGGGCGTCTCTGTTTTTTTCCTTTCGGGCGCGCTCATCTTCATGCAGGTGGACTACATCCTCCTGTTCCTTTCCATGCTGGCGGGTATTTGGATGGGCGGATGCGGACCTGTCATTGTTTTCGGACTTTACAGCAGATTCGGCAATACTTGCGGAGCGTATTCATCTATCATTGTCGGATCCGGCATTTCCGTCGGCGGACTGCTCCTACAGCAAGGTTGGACCTCCCGCGTTTATCCATTTCTGGATGCGCACAACTGGGTTGGGCCGGTGGGAAATTTCCTGAGCGCGGCATCGGCCCCGTTCAATCCTTACGTTGTCTGGAAGATGGACCCCATCGTATTCCCGATCAATGCCTACGAAATTTATTTCCTCGCAATGCTCTTTTCAACAATCGCCTACATCGCGGGTTCCCTGATAAGTTCCAAAACAGCTTTCGATCTGGATAAAATGCTTCATCTCGGAGAATATGCCGCACCAGACGAGGTCGAACCGAAGATGGATTGGTCGCTGAAAGGAATCATGCGAAAAATGGTCGGCATCACCCAGGAATATACGACTGGCGATAAAATCCTGACATGGTCCGTATTCTTCTGGACCATCGGTTTCAAATTCGGAGTTTGTTTCATCGGCGTCCTGATATGGAACTGCTTTTTCCCTTGGACCAATGACATGTGGACATGGTATTTCTTCATCTACAATGTCGTGATCTCTATGGCTCTGGCAATCATTACCATGTTCTGGTTCGGCATCGGCGGAATCCGGGACATTATCCGGATGTTCCGGGATTTGGCAAAGCGGGTAGACGATCCATTGGATAACGGACGTGTGGAGACTCCTGTTCAAAACGACAGGAAATAAACGACTCCTTGAAATGAGGCTTTATTTATGACTGAAAACTGGTTTGACAAGGCTCGTTACGGAATGTTCATTCATTATGGAGCATATTCCGTCGCGGGACGTGGGGAGTGGATCATGAACCGCGAGTTGATCCCGTATGAAGAATACAGGAAACTCTATGCGGAGAATTTCATCGCGGAAAAGTTCGATCCAACTGATTGGGCGGAAAAGGCAAAGCAGTGGGGCATGGGCTACATGGTGTTGACGGCGCGTCATCACGACGGTTTTGCATTGTGGAATTCCGATGTAAATCCATACAACGCAATGAATATTGGCCCAAAACAGGATCTGGTCGCAGAATATGTCGACGCGGCAAGGGAAGCCGGTTTGAAAGTGGGGCTGTATTATTCTCCCGCGAATTGGTCGCATCCGGACTATCCGGGCGCATATTTTCGCGATTGGCCCGGTAAAAATGACTGGAAGAATGAAGCGTCGAGAAAACGTTTCATCGAATATTACCGATCTGAGTTGCATGAACTTTTGACCCGTTACGGAAAGATTGATTACCTTTGGTTCGACGGCTGTATCCCGGAAAATATCGACGGAGACGAATGTATTCAGAAAATCCGAAAACTTCAGCCGGAAATTTATATAAACAACCGTTTGGGGAATCCGTATGACGTCAAGGTCTGCGAGCAAACAATCAATCCACCGAAAGAAACACGCCGTTGGGAAGCCTGCCTGACCTTGAATTCCAGCTGGGGCTACCACACCGGAGACCATCGCTGGAAAACGCCGGAGGATGTGATCGAACTCCTTTTGCGCTGTGCGGAAAAAGGCGGCAATCTGCTGTTGAATGTCGGTCCGAAAGCAGATGGGACAATTCCCGCCGAATGCATCATGATTCTTGACGAAGTCGGCAAATGGCTGGCTGTCAGCCGGGAAGCTGTCTCTGAAAGCGAACGCCATCCGTTTTCTTGGAACGGTAGCGCCCGTCCGATCACCCGGAAAGAAAACCGGATTTATCTGCATTTCATCAACGCCCCAGGCAAGGAATTCTGCTGGGGTGAATTGAAGAACAAAGTCGAACGTGCCTATTGGCTCGACAACGGCGAAACTGTCTCCTTTGAACAGAATGGAATGCGCCTATTCCTGGACGACTTGAGACATATCCGTCCGGCAAGAACCCTGGTTTTGGAAGTTAGCGGAGCACCGCAAGCAAACCTTGCGCAAACTACATTTTGGATCCCGGAATAAAAAATTCTATCATCGAAAGGAAATGAAGATGGATTCTAAAATTCAATTTACGGAACACGATGTGTGGCATTGCTATATTCGCCATATATTTGAACTTGACGGTTATCGGGCATGGATCTTCGAGCAGGAAAAGCCTGTCGGGATGGACGCTGGAGTTGGTATATGATCTGACCGGATGCTTTTGTCGAACGTGTAGGCGTGACGGGACTGCTGTAGAATGGATTTTATCAAGTTCATATTAAGTTACATGTGACTTACTTGGCCGGAGATGTCGGTATGCCGCTTCTGCGCAAATTCTATCAGCGCTGCGTGGATTTCGGCTTGGCACCGAAAGTCCATCTCATTGGCATGAAATGGGGCGGCTTCTTCTCTCTGCGGTTCGCCTCGGAAAATCCGGAAAAGACCGCCTGCATCTATCTGGATCCTCTGGTCTGCAATGTGGCCGACCAGTCCATGCCCTCCGCAGATAAACGTTTTCAAACACTTTCTCAAGCTTACCATATGACGAAAGCCGAAATGCTGACTTCGCCGTTGAATCCGATCAATGCGTTGAATCCGATCTCCGGTGCAAAACTCCCCGTCTTCGGCGCGGTCGGACAGGACGATCTGACCGTTTCCCACGAAAACAATATTGACATTGTGGAGGAACGGTTCCGGGCCCTGAGCGGTAATATTGAACTTTGCCGCCGAAATTTATTGGGACACCATCCTCATGGATTCGATGATCGGACGAAACTCTTGGAATTCAGGTTGAGTAATGTAAACAAATAACTGCGGCCCCCCTCCGCAGAAAGGTCTTTTTACCAGTAAGCGCCCAGCCAGCTACATGTCAGCAACCCGATGAGGCAAAAAGCGTCTGA